>JANNRN010000333.1:0-3640 GCA_031401375.1 Phyllobacteriaceae bacterium
CTTTCCGATCGGTTCGCCGCTGCCGGAGAAAAGTCCGGTCCCGGCGCGCACGGGCTGGCGCCCTTCCGCTTTCAATCCGACGCGCTTGCTTGAGGTTCCTTGCTCCACGATTTTCTCGAGAGCCCGTGCTCCAACAAAATCGCCGTTCTTGCGAATGTTTTTCGGGATTGCCCACAGCAGCGACGCCGACACCGGATCGGTGTTCTCATCCATGTCATTGCCATAGAGGCACAAGCCTGCCTCAAGACGAAGACTGTCTCTTGCCGCCAGGCCGATCCACTGCACGCGCGCGTCCGATGAAATTTGCCGGGCGATTGATTCTGCTTTGCCGGGGGGAAGCGAGATTTCGAATCCGTCTTCGCCGGTGTAACCAGACCGCGTCACAATAATGCCACCGGGCAATTCGAGGCCACGCATGAAGGTCAGCTCCGCGCCAGCAAGCCCTGCGTCGGTCAGCACGCTGGCTGATTTCGGACCCTGCAGCGCCAACAAGACGCGATCCAGCGCGGTCAACGTGCATCCGAACAAACTTGCCACTGTATTCAGGCACTCGAAATCAACATCGGCGCGCGAAGCATTGGCGACAACTAAAAACCGTGTTTGCGAGAATCGCGTAATGATGAGGTCGTCGATCATGCCGGCGGATTGGTTCAAGAGGAACGTATACTTGGACTCTCCGACTTCAATTGCGCCCGGGTCAACCGGACAGGCACGCGCCATCATCGAGTCAACGTCTTGCCCCTCAGCCATGAAGAGCTTCATGTGCGAAATGTCAAACAGCCCGGCCGATTCCCGGCAAAACAGATGCTCCTTCATTACGCCGAGTGGGTAGGTGAGGGGCATGTTCCAGCCGGCAAATGCGCCTGATCTGGCGCCAGCGGATTCATGCATGCTCCTGAGAGGAAGTTGCTTCAACGGGGCATCGGTCATCATTTCTCCTGACAAAGCGCAAGCGAGGCGCGTGATTGCGCCTTTGCTGCCCCTCTGTCTGAAGCCTGAGAGACTCGCGCTGCCGGAACCTGTCGGCAGTGCTTACACCGTCGGCGCGTGACAGAATTCGTTCCGCCACGACTTTCCAGAGTGCCTTGACCAGTCGACGGTACGTCTGCCTGAGAGATTATGGGCTAGTTCCCCTTCGGCGTCCGGCAACCCGGCGCTCTCCCGCAGACCAGTTGGGTTTCCCCACGGCATGCCGTTCATTAGCCGAAGGCGAGGAGCTTGTCACGCGAGGAACGGCCGGGCGGCAAGCGCCTCTGCGTCCGGCAATTTACCATGCATTAACCATAAAGTTTATCCGTTTGGCAAAGCCGGGCTGTTACAGTTTGAGACAGTGGGAACTGTAACTCTGTGACAAGGAACTTGAAATGCCTGAGATGATTCTGGATGCATTCATGGCGCAGCTGTTGAATTCGGCGCGAATGACCAGTGAAAACGTCCTTGAGCTTCGCAAGAACGTGTTTAGCGATGGTGTAATGACGCGCGGCGAAGCGCAAATGCTGCTCGATCTTGACCGTGCCTGCACCGACAAGTGTGCTGAATGGCCATCATTCCTCTGCGAAGCCGTTTCGGACTACATCGTTCATCAGGAGCGTCCATCCGGTTACATTTCGCAAGACAATGCCGTGTGGCTGCAAAACACCCTGGCCGGTGACAGCGCTGAAACGACGATCGGACTTCTCGTTCATGTCCTTGAGAAGGCGAAGTCGGCGCCGGAAAGTCTTGCCGAACTGGGTCTCAACGCGGTTGCCAAGAACGTGCTGACGAACGATGCCGGCACCCCGAAGATATCGAGTGCGGACGTGAACATGCTGCGGCGTGTGTTGTACGCCTTTGGTGGTCAGGGCAATGCAGGTCTCACCCGTGCGGAAGTCGAAATCCTGTTCGACTTGAATGACCAAACCGTCGAAACGTTGAACGATCCTGAATGGAACGACCTTTTCACCAAAGCGGTGGCCAGCTTTATTCTGTGTGCTTCCGGTTATCGTCCGCAGTCGCGTGAAGACGCGTTGCGGCAGGAAACATGGGCGGACAACAGCGAGGTCAGAGTTGACCGGTTCTTTGGGCAGATGGTTTCGGGAGGGCTTTCCGCAGTGCTTGACGCGTTCCGGCAGGATCGGACTCTTGAGACCGCCCATGCCGAAAACAACGCGGAATGGGCAGAAGAGCAGTCAAGGGCAGAAGTCGTTGAAGAAGAGGAAGCCAAGTGGGTGGCGGAGCGTATCGGCCGCGATGGCGTTCTCCACGAGAACGAACGCACATTGTTGAAGTTCCTGAAGAACGAGTCATCGAGCATTCACCCTGTCTTGCAACCACTTCTCGACAAGGTCGCATGACACGTCGAATACAGCCTTATTACTAGAAGATATTAGAGCCGGGGCATCATGGAAGTTTCAAGTCTGGTGATGATCGTTTCGCTGACGGTCCTCAATCTCGGCCTCATTTGGCTTCTGCTGGCAATTCCCCTCGGGCTGCGAACAGTGCGGCGCACCATTGCAATCAACGCGCCTGCACTGCGGCTTTGGAACGCTCTCTATCCGTTTGGTTCAAACGCCAGCTGGAGCGGCACAATAGTCTCATCTGAGCGTGAAACCGGAACGGGCAAGTTCGGCACGATCAGGATCGCTTTTGATGACCGCAACGGTGACCCGATCGAAAGAAAAGTTTGCCTTGATGAGGTCGTGGAGGGCAAGTCCTATCGCCTGAGAATTGTTGATGACACCACCCTCGACCCAGCATTTTGGCAGCACTACCGTGAATCGGCGGAAATCGAAAGCGACGGCCGCATGGCCCATGTGACTGTGTCGGAGACGGACTTCTACCGCGGGTTTGCCTTTCTTGGCTTCAGGTATTTCAAAATCAGGCGCCAGTTGAAGTCTTTGAAGATCTGGGCCGAGACAGGCAAATACCGTAACATCGGGGTATTTGAGCGGCCCGTCACCCAAGTCTGGTTCGCCATTGTGTCGGCCTTGATGCTCTGGCCCTTTTTCGGGTTGACGGCAACGGGGCTTTTGCTGGCAACCGTGCTGACAGTTGTCGTTGCCTTGCACGAATTTGGTCACATGCTTGCTTTCCGCATCATGGGCCACAAGTCGGCTCGCATGATTTTCATCCCCATTCTGGGTGGAATTGCCATGGGCGGCAGACCCTATGGCAAGCATTTCGAGGTCGGATTCTCGGCGCTCATGGGAGCGGGATTTTCAGCCTTTCCCGTTACTGCGGCAATTGCGGCATATCCGGTGGCGCTGTCACAAGGATGGCACGGGCTGGCGGCTGCACTGGCATCGTTCGGTCTGATTGGCGCCATCTTCAACCTCGCCAACCTTGTTCCTGTCTGGAAGTTCGATGGCGGGCAGGTGATCCGTCAGGTGTTCGTTGAAAAATGGTCACAGGCGCTCGCTTCGTTTGTTCTTCTCGGCTCGCTTTTGCTGATCGGCCATTACGGCGGCTTTCCGGTCGGCGTATTGTTGCCCGTCGGGGTGGTCTTCGCCCTGTTGAGCCTGATGACGAACGGATCGTCATTCAAGCCCCGGTATGCCCTGCAGGCCATGACGCATCAGGAAAGAATCGTCATTTTCGCCGGGCTGGTCGCGACCTTCACCATCCACGCCTGCGGCGTGATCTGGGGACTGTCCAAGTTTGG
>JANNRN010000334.1:0-1717 GCA_031401375.1 Phyllobacteriaceae bacterium
GGCCGCGGGCGGCGATGTGACGATCATCTCGTCCGACAAGGACCTCATGCAGCTGGTTGGCCCCAGGGTGACGTTGTATGACACGATGAAAGACAGGCGGCTTGGCGTCGCGGACGTCATCGAAAAATGGGGCGTGCCGCCGGAGAAAATGATCGATCTTCAATCGCTCACGGGCGATTCCACGGACAATGTGCCGGGTGTGCCAGGCATAGGGCCAAAGACGGCTGCCGCGCTACTGGCGGAATATGGTGATCTTGAAACGCTGCTTGCCCGCGCCGGCGAAATCAAACAGGAAAAACGCCGGCAAGGCATTCTCGACAATGTCGACAAGATCCACCTGTCGAAAAAGCTCGTGACGCTCAAACAGGATGTGCCGCTCGACGTGCCGCTTGACGCGCTCACCCTTGATGAACCGAACGGGCCGAAGCTGGTGGCGTTCCTGAAGGCGATGGAGTTCACTTCGCTGACCCGGCGCGTGGCGGAGGCAACGGGCACGGATGCTTCTGCGGTTGAGGCGGCGCAAGTCATTGTCGAGGGCGGAAGGGATGCGCATGGGCCGGATGTGGGAGCGGGCGTTGACTCTCCCTCACCCGTCCCTGCGGGCCACCCTCACCCCGGGGGGGAGAGGGGAAGCACCGCCGCCCTTTTCCCCTCTCCCCCCCGGGGAGAGGGTGGTTTGCGCAGCAAACCGGGTGAGGGAGAGTCAACTCCGCAATCCCTTGCCAAATCCCGTGCCGAAGAGGCGCTCGCGACGAAAATCGACACAAACGCCTATGCCTGCATCCAGGACCTTAAGACACTGCAGCGCTGGTGCGATGAAGCGATTGAAACCGGGATCATTGCCTTCGACACCGAAACCAATTCGCTCGATGTGATGCAGGCCGACATGGTTGGCTTCTCGCTGGCGCTGGCTCCGGGAAAGGCGGCCTATGTGCCGCTGCTGCACAGGTCGGGCAATAATGACCTTTTGGGCGGAGGAATGATCGAGGGGCAAATCCCGGTCGCCGACGCGCTGCGGGTGATAAAACCGATGCTTGAACATCCGGCGGTGCTGAAAATCGGTCAGAACGTCAAGTTCGACTGGCATATTTTCAACCTCGCCGGCATCGAAGTAAAACCCTTCGACGACACCATGCTGATTTCCTATGCGCTGGATGCCGGCGTGAGCGGACATGGCATGGACGCGTTGTCGGAGAAGTTTCTCGGGCACACGCCGATTTCGTACAAGCAGGTGACGGGCACCGGCAAAGCCAAGCTCACCTTCGACCAGGTGCCGCTCGATCAGGCGACCGCCTACGCCGCCGAAGACGCGGACGTCACTTTGCGCTTGTGGCGTGTCCTTAAGCCACGGCTGGCGGCGGAAGGAATGACATCGGTCTATGAGCGGCTGGAGCGGCCGCTAGTTGACGTAATTGCACGGATGGAGGAGCGCGGCGTCGCCATTGACCGGCAAATACTGAGCCGGCTTTCCGGTGAGTTTGCCCAAACGGCGGCGGGTCTTGAACACGAGGCGCATGAACTTGCGGGAGAACGGTTCAATCTCGGATCACCGAAGCAATTGGGCGATATTCTTTTCGGCAAGCTCAACATTCCGGGGGCCAAAAAGACCGCAACCGGCCAATGGTCCACCTCGGCGGATGTGCTTGAGGACCTTGCCAGCGAAGGCCACGAACTGGCGCGCAAGATTGTCGACTGGCGGCAGCTGACGAAACTCAAG
>JANNRN010000335.1:0-8904 GCA_031401375.1 Phyllobacteriaceae bacterium
TTCTTGGCCTCGGCGGCGTTGCCCCAGCGCACGACCTTGACCCATTTGCCGGGCTCCAGATCCTTGTAGTGCTCGAAAAAGTGCCGCATCTGCTCACGGGTGATTTCGGGCACATCGTCAATGTCGTGCACTTTCTCGTAGCGGCGGGTCAGCTTGATCGAAGGTACGGCAAGCAGCTTTTCATCCTGTCCGGCTTCATCTTCCATGATCAGCACGCCGACCGGGCGGCACGACATATAGGCGCCGGGCACGATGGCGCGGGTATTGCAAACCATGACATCAACCGGATCGCCGTCGCCTGAGAGCGTGCTCGGGATGAAGCCGTAATTGCCGGGATAACGCATGGATGTGTAGAGAAAGCGGTCAACAAAAAGCGTGCCCGACTTCTTGTCCATTTCGTACTTGATCGGCTCACCGCCAATCGGCACCTCGATCACCACATTGATTTCGTCCGGCGGGTTCTTCCCGATGGGAATGGCGTCAATGCGCATGGGTGTTTCTCCTTGGCGTGAGTTTCATGAGATTGACTTATCCATGCCATGTTCCCGGCGCAACTCATATCAGTGGTTGACGCCTTGGCGGCAAGGAACCATCCTGAGGTCACCTGTCTTCATGGAGGTTGTCGTGCGTTACCTTATTCCCCTAGCCGCTCTGGCGTTCGCATTCGCCTCTCCAGCCATGGCTTTTGAAAGCGTCTATCAGGACCTTGACCTTGACAAGGATTGCAAGCTCCTTGGCAGTGAGGAAGCCGCCGAAAGCGCTTCATGGCAATGCAAGGGTTACAAGGAATATCCGGTCTGGTTCTCCGAGGGGGATCTCAGGCAGTCTATTTTCTACGGCCATGTCGGGGACTGGTATCAGAAGGGCGCCTGGGAGAGTTTTGGGCCGTTTAACCATTTCAGCGGCCGCATTGAATGGCTTGTCGAGAACGGCGGCGCGGCGGCGGCGATCACGCGGTTTTTCGTCGACAATTCAGAAGAGCCGAATGACGCCACGCGCGGGCAGATTTTGGTCATCTCAAAAGTCGGGCAACCCGGTGCGGGCGACGCCTGTGTGATCGGTTACGTCGACGCGCGCGCCAACAAGGATCCCAATGTCTTGGCGCGAAAAGTAGCTGAGGATAAGGTGAGGAGCTTCACCTGCCGAACGGATGAGCCGGTCTATCACGGTGAACGCGGCAAGTTTGCCGCTGACGCCAACCGGTTCTTTGAGGGGCAGTGATTAACGCTGGCGAGAACGTCAGTTCCAGACGAAAGCGACTTTCTTGAGCACGCGATTTTCGAAACTCTCGGTGCCTTCGGCAATGTCGATGCCGCCCATGGCGCGATAGAATCCGAGGGCATTGATGTTTTCTTCAAGCGCCCAGACAACGGTGCCCTTCAGGCCGAAATTGGCGACGCGGGAGCGGGCGGCGGCAAACAACTGGCCGCCAAATCCAAGACCCTGATATTCGGGTTGGACGTAAAGCTCGTAGATCTCGCCCTTCTGGGTCAACTGCATTGTACGGTTCCGCCCGATCGTGGCATAGCCCGCAACCTTGCCGCCGACGTCAGCAACAAGCACGGCGTTGGAACCGGTAATGGTGCGGTCCCACCATTCGACCCCGCGCCGGTAAATCATGTTGGAGAGCGACTTGTGCGGGATGATGCCCGCATAGGCATTTTCCCATGACTTCTCATGCACCTCAGCCACAGCGCGGGAATCGCGCTTGTGAGCCGGGCGGATGTCAAAGGTCAGCGTGTTCATAATTGCTTAACCATAGCCGCGCCGCCCCGAATCGCAACAGGAAACAGGCGGGAAGGCTTGGAATCTTTTGAAACAGCGCCTGGCTGTTAAGGTTTTGTGGAAAAGCTGTTGTGCCGGAGCAACGGCGGCATTCCGCGTTGGGAGAGCCGGTCAAGAAGTGGTCAGGGCGCGGGGAGCGTCATGTCCCAGTACGCGCTTCGTCACCTTGCGACGACGGCGATCCCTCGGCGCCGCTCACAGCTCTCCGCCCAAATACAGCTTCTTCACGCGCTCGTCGGTCACCAGCTCCGCCGAGTTTCCCGACAAGACCACCGAGCCCGTCGTCAAGGCATAGGTGCGCTGCGAGATGCGAAGGGCCATGCGCGAATTCTGCTCCACGAGGAGCACGCTCACTTTTTCATCACGGTTGATCGCCACGATTGAGCGCGCAATGTCCTGCACCAGCTTGGGCGCCACGCCGAGCGAGGGCTCATCAAGCAGCAGCAGCTTCGGTTTTGCCATCAGCGCCCTTCCGATCACCATCATTTGCTGCTCACCGCCGCTCATCGTGCCGGCGGCCTGCGAATAGCGCTCCTTCAGGCGCGGGAACCGGCCCAGAACCATTTCCAGAGTCCGGGCAATTTCCGCCTTGTCGGTGCGTGTGAACGCCCCCATCAGGAGGTTGTCTTTCACGGTCATATAAGGGAACACCCGGCGCCCCTCCGGCACCATCGCAATTCCCGCGCGCACCAGAGCGGACGGATCCTTGCCATCGATACGCTGGCCCTCGTAGTGGATTTCACCGGATTTGATTTTTCGCAGGCCGGTGATGGCGCGCAGAATAGAAGACTTCCCCGCCCCGTTCGCGCCGATCAGCGCCACCGTTTCCCCCACATTGACATTGAGCGACACACCTTTCAGCGCGTAGACGTGATCGTAGTAAAGTTCGACATTGGAGAAGTTGAGGATCTGTTGCATGGCCTAATATCCAATCGCTTCGTCTTCAACACCGAGATAGGCCTCGATCACTTTTTCATTGCGCTGGATCTCGTCCGGTGTTCCCTCGGCGATCTTCTCGCCAAAGTTCAGAACCACGATGCGGTCGGAAATCTGCATCACCGCCGGCATGTCGTGTTCAACCAGCAGGACCGTCAATCCGCGATCACGAAGGCTGCGCACCATTTTGACCGCCTTCATCGTTTCGTCGTGGTTCATCCCGGCGAAGGGCTCATCGAGCAGCAATATCGCCGGGTCTGTCGCCAGACCAATCGCGATGCCGAGCGCGCGCAAATGACCGTGCGGCAAGTTCTTGGCAATCTCGGAAGCGATGGATCTCAATCCCAGAAACTCGAGGATTTCGTCAGCTGATACGCCAAATCGCGCCTCGTCCTCCCGGGCCAGTTTTGTGCCGAGAAAGAACCCGGCCATCGTAGCGCGTGAGCGAAGGTGGTGGGCAATGATGACATTGTCGCGGACGCTCATGTCGCGGAAAATCGTGGTTTCCTGAAACGTCCTGACGACGCCTTTTCGTGCGGCAATATGGGGCGCAAGGTTTGAGATTTTCTCGCCTCGAAACAAAACTTCCCCGGAGGTCGGGCTCAAAAATGAGGAAATCAGTTTGAACAGCGTTGATTTGCCGGCGCCGTTGGGGCCGATCACCGACAGGATTTCCTTTTCGAGAACTTCAAAACTAACGCCGTTAACCGCGATCAGACCGCCAAAACGCTTGGTGATACCCTTGACTTGAAGAAGCGTTGTCATGGCTTTGTCCTCTTCCAGAATTGGCCCAGACTGAACATGCCATTCGGCAGCATAAGCATCAGGGCAATCATCAAAGAGGAATAGATCAGCAGCTGGAATCGGCCGGTCTCAAACAGAAGGTTCCAGCCGAAATACAAGACCAAGGTTCCGAGCATCGGCCCGAACACGTAGCCGAGCCCGCCGACGAAACAGTTCAGCATGAAGTTCACCGAGTCGGTGACGGTGAAGCTCGACGGATAGATCGACTGTGTCGCGGCGACGAACATCGCGCCGCTGATTCCACCCAGAAACGAGGAAATTGCATAGGCGATGATGCGAAGATAGGTGACGTTAACGCCCATGGAGGACGCCAGTTCCTCATTCTGCTGGAGCGATTGACAGATCTTTCCGATGCGCGAATTCACCAGCCGGTACATGCCCGCAAAACACAGCACCATCAAAATCGCCGCAACGTAATAAAAGGCAATCCGCGAGTTTGCCATCGTGGCGAAATCTGGAACGAGGGTAATGCCAAAAATGCTGATCGGACCAGGCAGGGGGATGCTGGTGATGCCCTTGGCCCCGCTGGTGACCGGCAGTGCAAGCGCCAGAAGCCGGGTGACTTCGGTCAGCACAAGGGTGACCATGGCAAAGTAGACGCCCCTGAGCCGCAGGATGGGCCAGCCAATCATTATGCTTGCCAGCGCGCAAAACAGGCCTGCTATGGGCAGCGTCCACCAGAAGGAGACTCCATAACTTACGACCAGCACGGCAGACACGTAGCCGCCCATCAAGGCATAGGCGCCCTGACCGATATTGATGCGGCCGATATAAAACGTCAGCCAGACACCTGCGCTGGCGATGCTGAGCAGCGCCACCGAGGTGAGCGTATAGTAGAAGTCCTTCCTGCCGGTTGCCGCAATCAGAGCCGGGATCACAATGAAGACCAAGGCCAGAAATGCCGCAACGCCAAGCAAACGCGTTTTCGTGCTCATGATCTTTTCAACCCCACGGCTTGCCCATCAGGCCGTTCGGCCGGATGCTGAGGAACACCATCAACGATGCGAAGATAACCAGATAAGTAACGTCGCCATATTCACGCAAAACTGTCAGGCCGACTGACTCCATCATTCCCAGAATGAAGCCTCCGGCAATTGCTCCGCCGACGACGCCGGCGCCGCCGATCATGATCATCATGAAAGCCTTGATTGAAATCGGCCCGCCAATGCCGGCGTTCACACCCGTGATCGCTACCAGCAACCCGCCGGTAATTCCGGCAAGCATCGCGCCAAGTGCGAAGCCGATCATTGTATACCGCTGCACCTCGACACCCATCAGTTGCGCTGCAACGCGGTCTTGCGCCAGGGCCCGCATGGCCCGGCCGGGTTTCGAATATTTCATGAAGAGGATGAAGCCGATGATGAACATTGCGGCCAGAAAGCCGACAAGCAGACGGTCGTAGGGCAGGATGACGCCGAAGTCATTGAATATGCCTTTGACAATCTTCGGAACGCCGCGCTGCTTTTCGCCGAATATCAGAAGAATGATAGCGTCAAAGAAGAAGGCGGTGGCCGCGGCAAGCAGCATGGTGCTTTCCTCGCGGTGACTTCGCCTGATGACGGTGCGGAACAGATAGCGCTCCATCAACGCGCCGATTACTGCCAGAGTTACACCCGAGGCAATGACCGCAAATACAAAAGGCAGACCCAATTGACCATAAACGGCATAGGTGATGAACCCGCCCAGGACATACATTTGGCCATGGGCGAAATTGAGTACGTTCATCAGACCGAATATCAAGGTCAGACCCAATGCGATCAACGCATATTGAGCGCCGAGATAGAGTCCATTTGCAATAACTTGTTCCATCGCCTCACCAGTCAAAGTTAAGGTGAAAGAAGTCCGGCGGACGCCGGGCTTCTAACGCGGCCTATTATCCGAGAAGCTTAGTCGACAGTGCCAACGAACAGTGTCTGGAACGCACCATCCTTGTACTCGTTCACCACCATCGGCACGGCAATCTGGCGCTTTTGGCCGAAGGAAGTCATGCCGACATAGGTCAGTTTTTCGTCGCCCTTCAAATAGGGATTTGGCGCCGAGAAAGTGTCCATCGTCTTCTTGAATTCTTCGACATTGTCGATTGCCGCCGGATTGGCTTTCAGCGTTTCGAGAATGTAATCGAGGGCATAGACCTTCGTGTTGGACTCGTCATTGTATTCGCCGAACATCTGTGTGTAACGCTCGACAAACGCCTTCATCCGGTCAGAGGCAATTTCCGGCGTGGATGCGCCGCCCACTGAGATGAAGCCATTGGCAAGTTCCCCTGCACCCTCTTCCAGGACTTTGGCATCCTGCGCGGTTTCCGTCGAGATCAGGCCCTCGTAGCCAAGTTCACGCGCCGCGCGGATCAACAGAGGCGCGTTGGCAGGCGATACCCCGGAGAGTACAAGAAGGTCAGGCTGCAGAGCGACAATCGGCGTCAATACCGGCGTGAAATCACGGGTGTCGTTCTGGTACGTGTCCTTGTCGGCCACAATTTCAAGACCGAGCGCCTTCGCCGCTTCAACACCGCCATCGCGCTGGCTCAAGGGATCGGACTCATTGGCGGCAATGAAAGCGACCTTTTTCACGCCCTTGTTTTCCATCAGGTATTTGTAGATTGCCGGTCCGGATTGATAGTTGGCGATCATGCCGAGCACGGCATTTGACGCAGGCTTTTCATAGAGGGACTTTGGAAAAGCATACGGAAAGTAGATGATGTTGTTCTTTTCCGCCACCGGACGCACTGCGGCAGCACCATCGTCCACATTGGGACCCACGACATAGTGGATGCCTTCCTGGGCCATTTTCTCCATGCCTTCAACAGCGCGCTTGGGGTCCTTCTGATCGTCAAACGTGACGACCTGAATCATATACGTCTTGTCGCCGATCTTCACGCCGCCGGCATCATTGTAAAGGGCTTCAAGCGTTTGCATGGAACGAACGTTTGATGTTCCCCAAGCGGCGGCTGGACCGCTGGTAACCCCAACAAAGCCGATCTTGAGTGTGCCGTCGGCGGCAATCGCCGGCACCGCCATCGCAGCAAATGCAATGGCGCCGACAGTGCCGAGCAGCGCGCGGCGTGTGATGTTCGAAATCATGCGCATGGAGAATCTCCTCTTGTGAGTGCCTTCACTTCCCAAATGTTCCCGGCGGAGGATTTTTCTCCTCTCAAGAAGATTTCTTCTCGCCCGCCTTGGATTCAGCATGGACGAAATCATAAAGGTATGCAATAGAAAAAACATCGTTGTATACAATTCTCTTGTCGCAAGGCTGCCCATGGGAAAGCCTGAGCAACTGCACAAATTCCACCCCGAGGATGTCATGCGGATTAACCTGATCAACCCGAATACCACCGCTTCCATGACCGTCACGCTGAGGCAAGCCGCCTGCGAAGTCGCCTCGCCCGGCACACATATCATCGCCACCACTTCCCGCTCCGGCGCTGTTTCCATTGAAGGGCATTACGATGAAGCCATGAGCATCGTCGGCCTTGTTGAGGCAATGCGGGAAGAACCGGACGCGGACGCCTATATCATTGCCTGTTTTGGCGATCCCGGTCTTCTGGCCGCACGCGAGATAACGAACGCGCCGGTCATCGGAATTGCTGAAGCGGCAATGCATGCCGCGACGTTTGTGAGCACCGGTTTCTCGATTGTCACAACCTTGGAAAGAACACGCATCATTGCTGAACATCTGGTGCAGAACTACGGGATGCAGCGTCACTGCCGTCGCGTGCGGGCAACAAACATCTCGGTTCTTGAACTCGAAAAACCTGAATCAAATGCGCGGGCTTTGATATTGGCGGAATGTCAAAAGGCGGTCTCAGAAGACAAGTCTGGCGCGATCGTATTGGGCTGCGCGGGGATGGCGGACCTGGTCAGATTTCTCGAAGACAAGTTGGGAGTGCCAGTAATTGATGGTGTGTCCGCGGCGGTGAAATTTGCCGAGGCGCTGGTTGGTCTGGGCCTGAAAACCAGCAAGCAAGGCGACTTGGCCTATCCAATTCACAAGTCCTACAGAGGTGCGCTGAAATCCTTCGCTCCGTTTTCACCTCCGGCCAAACACTTGGGCAAACCAACAGATGGAGCAGCTACGTCCCAAACAGCGACTTGAAATCAACGCTTGTCTGTTGTTCGGCCAGTTCAATCTGCGCCTCAATGTGCATCAAGTGGTGATCCATAAAAAGCGCGGCTTTTTTGGCGTCGTTTCTTTCAAGCGCCCCGACAATTTCCTTGTGCTCGCTGTGCGAACAAGGGACTGCACCCGGCGATTCATACAAGGCGATAATCAGGGATGTGCGCGAGATGAGTTTGTTCACGAAATCTGCAAGCACGGCATTTCCGGAAAGCGCGGCAAGTTCGCGGTGAAACTGCCCTGACAGCTTGAGCCGCTCGGTCCGGTCGTCCGATTCCAGCGCGGCGCTCTCGGCGGCGACCAAGGCGTACAGCTTTGCAACGTCTTCTTTGTTCGCCGACGAAGCAAGCCTTTCAGTCAGGTGTTTCTCGATGACGCGTCGGGCCTCAAAAACCTGCCGGGCCTCCTCCATGGAGGGTCTGGCGACGGACGCCCCCTTGTTCGGAATAATGTCGACGAGTTTTTCATGGGACAACCTCTGCAGCGCCTTGCGAATGACTGTGCGGCTGAGGCCAAAAGCTGCGGAAAGCGCGTCTTCTGGAAGCGGCGTTCCCGGCGGAATTTGATGCTGGATGATCGCATTGGACAGATTGCGATGCACCAACTCATCGGAGGCGCCATTGCGCTCGGCCGGTGGAGACGGCTTCTTTGTCATCGGGCGTTGGGTATCCTTGATCGGCCGGCGTGCCATGTTCGTCCTTTGCATTCGTGCATGGAAGCACATCACTATCGCAATCCGGGATAACATCCAACAACAGGGAACCTAGAGAGCGTTTCCGCTTTTGATGGAATCATCAAAAGCACAGGACAACGCGACAATTCAATAACCTGGAGCGCATCTGCGTTTCCGTGAAATGCTGCTGCGCTCTAGGCCCCCCGGGGATAGGCCATTAGGCAAACCTGCCTTGCGCGGCTGTCTTTCGACTGCGCTTCGCACGCCGATGCCACATCATCGGAAGAAGGCCGAAGGCCGCTCGATCTACCCGTTCACCGCCACATAAACCGAGTAGAGCGAGCAATTTGCGGTGATGAACAGCCGGTTGCGTTTGGGACCGCCGAAGGTCAGGTTCGACACAAGTTCCGGAATGTGGATCTTGCCGATCAGCACACCGTCAGGGTCGTAGCAGTGCACGCCGTCGGCTGCGGACGACCAGATGCGCCCGTCCTGGTCGATGCGGAAACCGTCGAAAAAACCGGCTGTGCAATCGGCGAACACCGCGCCGCCGGAGAGACTGCCCTTCTCCGACACGGCGAACCTGCGAA
>JANNRN010000336.1:0-13071 GCA_031401375.1 Phyllobacteriaceae bacterium
TTCTCCGCTCTGGCGCTGCCGGTCTCCTCCGTCAAGCTGAGAGCTGCCACCCGCAATCTCGAACAGGATCTTGCCGAACAGATACTGCCCGATGGCGGGCATATTTCCCGCAATCCGCTTGCCATTCTCGAACTGCTTGCCGACCTTCTGCCCCTGCGCCAGACCTATGCCATCCAATCGGCATCGCCGCCACAGGCGCTGATTGCCGCCATTGAACGCATGCTGCCGGCCCTGCGTTTTTTTCGCCACCAGGACGGCGCTCTGGCCCTGTTCAACGGCGTCGGGCTGACGCGATCAGAACGGCTGGTCGCCGTTTTGAGGCACGATGACAGCGGCGGCGCTCCTCTTCTTTCCGCACCGCATTCAGGTTATCAGCGGCTCGCGCTTGGCGGCGTGACGGTCATTGCAGACACCGGAAAGCCGCCGCCTTTCAGCGCATCGCGCCAGGCCCATGCCGGATGCCTTTCATTTGAAATGTCGTCGGGCCGGCACCGCTATGTTGTCAATGCCGGCGTTTTCCAGAACGGGCCCGCAGAATTCCACGCGCTATCGCGCGCCACCGCCGCGCATTCGACCGCGACGCTGAACGACACCTCGTCATGCCGCTTTTCGCTGTCGCCGGCGCTGACGCGAATTCTCGGAACCGCCTTGATCAAAGGGCCGAAGAACGTGGTGGTCGAGCGCCAGGATGGAGATGGCTGGCAAGGATTTACGGCGCGTCATGACGGTTATGTTCCCCTGTTCCAAAGACTGCACCAGCGCAGCCTGGTCCTGTCAAGCGAAGGCTCGGTCCTCGATGGCACCGACAGGTTCACCTCGACGGCCGGCAAGCTATCGAAGTCAGGCGCGCCCGATAACGTCGTGATCCGCTTTCACCTTCATCCGAACGTCCGGCCCATCATCAATGGCGAAGGGCACCTGATGTTAATGGCCGAGCGCGATGACGCCTGGGTCTTCACCTGTTCGGAAGTTGCGCCGCGGCTTGAGGAATCAATTTTCTTCGCAGGCGTCACCGGACCCGTGAAAACCCAAGCCATTACGCTGGAGTTTCACGCCGACGCGATCAGCGAAGTCAACTGGCGTTTCACCCGCACGGCGCTCGGTGCATTTTCACAGCGTGGTTGAGCTTGGCAGAGCCTTGCCAATGATGCTAACGCCGCGCCATCCCAACGATGGAATTGCAAAATGGCGGTTGCCTCGAAGAACCACCCGGCCCCTGATCTGGTGAAAGTCGGGCGCGCGCTGCTTTCAGTGTCGGACAAGACGGGATTGGTGGAATTTGCCGCAAAGCTCTCGGCGCTTGGCATTGAGCTTGTTTCGACGGGAGGCACCCGCAAGGCGATCGCGGACGCCGGCATTGCGGTGCGTGATGTCAGCGAACTGACGCTGTTTCCGCAGATCATGGACGGGCGCGTCAAGACGCTGCACCCTGGCGTGCATGGCGGCCTACTCGCCATCCGTGATGATGCGGACCACGCGGCGGCCATGCGGGCGCATGGCATTTCGCCGATCGACCTTGCCGTCATCAATCTCTACCCCTTCGAAGACGTGCAGGCTGCAGGCGCGGACTACCCGGCAATAATCGAGAACATCGACATCGGCGGCCCGGCCATGATCCGCGCCTCGGCGAAAAACCATGCCTATGTGACGGTCGTGGTCGATCCGGCCGACTATGGCCGGATTGCCTCGGCGCTTCAGGAAAACCGGGGCGAGACGCCCTATCGTCTTCGTCAGGAACTGGCGGCCAAGGCATTCGCTCACACGGCTGCCTATGACGCGATGATCTCGAACTGGTTCGCCGCAACGCTCGAGACAAAGGTGCCGGATATGCGCTCCATTGGCGGAAAGCGTTCAGGCGAACTGCGTTACGGCGAAAATCCGCATCAGGAGGCCGGATTCTATGTCACCGGCGGCAAGCGGGCGGGCGTGGCGAGCGCGCGCCAGGTGCAGGGCAAGCAACTTTCCTACAACAACATCAATGACACGGATGCGGCCTTTGAACTGGTCGCGGAGTTCGACCCGCAGCGTGTGGCAGCAGTGGCAATCATCAAACATGCCAATCCCTGCGGCGTTGCCGAAGGCGCGGACCTGGGCGAGGCCTATCTGAAGGCGTTGTCCTGCGACATGGTGTCGGCCTTTGGCGGCATTGTCGCGCTCAATCGCCCGATCGACGCGGCGGCGGCGGCGGAAATCGTCAAGACGTTCACCGAGGTGATCATTGCGCCGGGCGCGACGGCGCAGGCGCTGGAAATCATCGCGGCAAAGAAGAACCTTCGCCTGTTGCTGACCGATGTCCTGCCGGACCCGCGTGAAAAGGGCCTGTTTGCCAAGACCGTATCAGGCGGCCTTCTCGTGCAATCGCGTGACAACGTCGTGGTGGATGATCTTGACTTGAAGACCGTGACCAAACGTGCGCCAACACGCCGGGAACTCAGCGACCTTCGTTTTGCCTTTCGCGTGGCCAAACACGTCAAATCGAATGCCATCGTCTATGCGCGCGACGGTGCGACCGTCGGCATTGGCGCGGGACAAATGAGCCGGGTTGATGCCTCGCGTGTTGCGGTCCGCAAGGCTGAGGATGCCGCCGAAGCCAATGGCTGGGCCGAGCCGCATACCATGGGTTCCGTCGTTGCTTCGGATGCGTTCTTCCCATTCGCCGATGGCCTGATCTCAGCCGTGGAAGCCGGCGCTACAGCCGTCATCCAGCCGGGCGGCTCGCAGCGTGATCAAGAGGTCATTGATGCCGCCGATTCGCGCGGAATCGCGATGGTGTTCACGGGTGTCCGGCACTTCCGGCATTAGTCCTCGCTGACATTTGCGGCGGGATAAGGCGTGCGCAGCAGGATTGCGAGGCCGACGACGAAGAATATCAGCAGCATCGCCATGCCGAGCCGCGCCGAGCCCGATATTGCGGTGACGGTAGCAACAGTGAACGGCGCGAGAAACGAGGTCGCCCGGCCTGACAGCGCGTAAATGCCGAAATAGCGGCCAGCCTCGTCGGCGCTGACGCTGCGCGCCATGTAGGAGCGCGACGAGGCCTGCACCGGGCCGAAGGCGATGCCGATCAGCAGGCCGTAGACGATATAGGCTTTTTCGGCGGCGGTGCCGAACAGGCCGCCACTGTCATCTAGCGGTAATTGCAGCGCGCCGAACAATGTGTATCCCGGACCCGTTGAAACAATGCCGACGGTAGCGATCAGCAGGAGGATGATTGACACGGCGACGACGCGCTTTGAGCCGAGAGCCGTGTCCATACGGCTCGCCACCAGGCAGCCGATAATGGCGACGACATTGAGGATAATGCCATAGACGCCGATTTCCATCGTCACCCAGCCAAACATCGCGGCGGCAAATGTGCCGCCGAGCAAAAGCAAACCGTTGACCCCGTCCTGATAGATCATCCGGGCAATGAGAAACCGGAAAATGCCCGGACGCTGCCGGGCTTCCCCAAGCGTGTCCTTGAGTTCGGCAATGCCTTCTTTCACTGCTTTGCCGAGCGGCATGCCCTTGCCAAGGTCGGGCGTGAAAAAGAACATGGGCAGGATGAAAACGAAATACCAGAGCGCCGAAATCGGCCCGGAGGCACGGTCCGCCTCCGCCATGTTGGGGTCAAGCCCGAACAGCGGAGCCATGCCGAAAAGGGTCTTGCCGCTTTCCGGTGACGCCGACAGGAAACCGACAACGAAGATGAGCACAATCATGCCGCCAAGATAGCCGAGACCCCAGGCGATGTTGGAGACGCGCCCGATCTGTTCCTTGGAAACGAGGCGGGGCATCATGGAATCGTTGAATACGATCGAGAATTCGGCAGCGACGGAGGCGAGCGTAAACAGGAGTGCCGGAATCAAAAGTGAGGAGCCGGGCGCTGCATACCAGAGAAGGCAAAGGCAGACGATCTTGATAATGGCGAAAAAACCGATCCACGGCTTGCGCGGCCCGGTCTGGTCGGCAATCGACCCGAGGACCGGGGAAAGCACGGCAATGACCAGACCGGCGGCGGCGGCCGAATAACTCCAGACAGCCTGACCATACACGGGATCGGCGGCGAGCCGGGAGACAAAATACGGACCGAAGATAAAGGTTGTGATGAGGGTGAAGAAAGGCTGAGCCGCCCAATCGAACATCATCCAGCCATAGACGCCGCGTTTGGGTATCCCCGGCTTGCCGAAGTCACTCATATTCCCCTCCATGCTGCCGGCTCGCAGCCGCTGATTCCCGCGCCATCATGTCACTGCAAACGGCCAGCGCATAGATCGGAACCAAGTGCTCTCACAGTTCCACCAAATGGTCATCAAGCTCATTGGTATCGGTAAAGGACTTCGGGAAATGGACCCGGAGCAATTCGCCGGACTTTGCGATGGCCTCAAGGTATCCATCAGCCAGCTTGCCGCGCTTTGCATGCCCGATCAGGGTGGCGACGATCCCGTCCCATTCCTCCTGCTTGACCCGCAGATCAATCGCCTCATCGGCAACCACCTCTGCGTAACGTTCGGCAAGCGAGACAAACAGAAGAATGCCGGTGCGGCGTTTTGTGACGTGAATATTGCGCGCCAGGAACTGTCTCTGGGCATTCTGGTGGGCGCGCCGGTAAAGCGTGCGGCGTGACACAAATCCCAGCCGCACGTCCGGGAAAAGCCACAAGACGAGGAGACAGGAGCCATAGGCGGCACCCATGGCCAGCGCAAACGTCTGCACATCAACCTGATACCAGAATTGATGCAGCAGCACAGCAATCACCATTGAGGCAATGATTGCGGCAATCGACAGGGCAAAGCCGGCGGCGGAAAAATAGTCATCCGAGCGGCGCGCCAGCACGGCGTAAATTTCCCCGTCCGTGTGCCTCTCCGCCTCGTGTATGGCCTCAGATACCAATTGATGTTCATGGGGGGTCATGATGGTCATTGCTACCAGCTTCCCGAAGAGCCGCCGCCGCCGGACGAACCGCCGCCGCCTGAAAATCCACCGCCGCTGCTGCTTCCCGACGACCAGCCGCCGCCGGAGGAAGAAGAACCGCCGCCGGACGAATTCGTCGATACTGTCATTCCCAGCCACTTGTATTTGCCCGGTCCGATTTTCTGGCCAAAGATGCGCGCCAGAATGGGTATCGCGATGGCCAGCACGAAGACACTGACCCAGATGCTGAAGAATAACACCACAAACCAGTCGATTGGCTCGTTGTCGGTGAAAAGGTTGCGCTTGGCGCGCGCCTCGACTTCGGCCGCATCACCGGACAAAACCAAAATGATGTCCCGGGCGCCGCTGATCACGCCGGCGCCGAAATCGCCTTGCCGGAACAGGGGAACAATTGTCTCCCGGATGATGATGCCCGAAAGTGCATCCGTCAGCGTGCCCTCAAGCCCATAGCCGACTTCAATCCGCAGTTTGCGGTCATCGCGCGCCACCAAAAGCAGCACGCCATTGTCTTCCTGGCTTTGACCCAGCGCCCAGGACCGGAAAACCTTATTGGCATAGTCCTCCAATACCTCGCCCTCGAGCGAAGGAATCGTGAGAATGACAAGCTGATCGGAGGATTTTTTCTCAAACGCCTCAAGCTCGCCGGTAAGCGCGGCTTCCTGCGAAGCATCAAGAAGCCCGCCATTGTCAACAATGCGGCCCGTCAGCGCCGGAATCTCGAGCGCCGGCGCCGGGCCGGCCAGGAGCATGAACAGCCACAGGAACGGCAAGGCAAGTCCGCGTCTCCACGATCCGGCATGATCGATGGCGGCGATGCGGATCATCGTGACTTCACCGGCCTCAGAACTTGACCTTCGGCAATTCCATCTTGTCCTCAGCGACGGTGAAGGTCTCGTAGGGCTTGTTGCCCGTCCACCAGAGCCACGCCCAGATGGCGCTCGGCAGCGTCTTCAGCGACGTATTATAGACCCGCACCGCCTCGATATAGTCACGGCGCGCCACGGCAATGCGGTTTTCGGTCCCTTCGATCTGCGACTGCAGGGCAAGGAAGTTCTGGTTGGACTTCAAGTCGGGATAGGCTTCCGCCACCGCAAGCAACCGGCCAAGTGAGCCGGTGATCGCCGACTGGTTTTCCTGAAACGTCTTGAACGCTTCCGGGTTGCTCAAAATATCTGCAGGCACCTGAATCTGCGTCGCCTTGGCCCGCGCCTCAACCACGCCTTGCAGCACATCCTTTTCCTGCGCAGCAAAGCCCTTTACGGTTTCAACAAGATTCGGGATGACGTCAGCGCGACGCTGATATTGATTGAGCACCTCACTCCACGAGGCTTTGGCTTGTTCCTCAGCCGTGGGGATGGTGTTGAATCCGCAGCCGGAAAGCAGCGCGACGAAAGCAAGAAAGATTGTGGCCAGCATTGGAAAACGCAGGGCCGGAAAACGCAAAGCGGCAGAATTCATGTTATGCACTCCCTGGACTGCCGGACGGGCGGCAGTTTCGGCGCGACCATATAGAGATTTGCGGACAAGGAAAATCTCTAATTGGCCCGGCGCACAGGCATGAGAGAGGCGATGCGATGAACAGGCCCGGCGAGGACGACCATAGACAGGCGGAATCAAGGCGCATCCTCAGGAGCGTATCGCGCGAGGCCAGCGACCGGGAGAATCTCGTCGGCCGGAGCTTGGACTACCTTGCAGCGCACGACCGCGATGCAAACGATCCGATAGAAGTCTGGGGAACGCGGATCGGAAGGTGGGCGGGCATTGCCGCAGTTGGTGGAATGTTGTTGATTTTGGCACGCTATTTGGGTCTCATCTGAGCATGTCCAGCGCCAGTTCAAAACCTGCCGTCATCGTCATATCAAGCCATGTGGCAAGAGGAACCGTTGGCAACCGCGCCGCGGTCTTCGCGCTGGAAAGCCTCGGCTTTCCGGTCTGGGCAGTGCCGACTATCATACTGCCCTGGCATCCAGGTCATGGCCGGGCGACAAGGATCGTTCCTGACAACAAATCCTTTGCCTCCCTTGTCGGCGATCTTGGCAAGGCGCGCTGGCTGCCGGAAGTCGGTGCGATCATCACCGGTTATCTTGGCGACGCCGCACAGGCCGACGCCATTGCGAGCCTGGTGAAAATCGTCAAAACCTCAAATCCGCGCATCCTGTATCTGTGCGATCCGGTCATTGGCGATGCGAACGGGCTTTACGTGACGGAAGCGACCGCCATCGCCATTCGCGACAAGTTACTGCCGCTTGCCGATGTCACCACGCCAAACCGGTTCGAACTGGCATGGCTGACTGGCATGTCGGTGGCGGACAATTCGGCCATCATCTCGGCAGCCCAGAAACTGGGCGTTGAAAGAACACTGGTCACAACGGCGCACGGCATGCTGGCCGGCTCCATCGGAAATCTCTTTCTGTCGCCCAAATCCGCGCTTCTGGCCGAACACCGGATGGTGGATGGTCCCTCTAACGGTCTCGGCGATTTGACCTCGGCGCTGTTCATGTCGCATCTCCTGTTGAACGAAAGCGAGGAACGCGCGCTCAAAGCAACCATCGCCTCGGTGTTTGAGGTGATGGCACGGGCGGCAAAGCGCGCTTCCGATGAGATCATGCTGGCCGAAGACGCCAATTCCCTCGCCCATCCCATGGCCATGGTGCAAATGCGCCGGCTGGCAATGCCGGTGAGAAAGGAACCGGCGTGACGGTTTGTGCGGGGGTTGATGGGTGTAGGGGTGGTTGGATCGCCGTGTGGCGTCACCCCGGCGCGGCGCCCACGGTCACGGTGTTTGAAAAATTCGGCGATTTGCTGAGGGAACTGCCGAACGATGCAATCATTGCGGTGGACATTCCCATCGGATTGCCCAAGCGGATTCAAGGCAAGGGGCGTGTCGCCGAGCAAACCGTTCGCCCGCTGCTTCCCGGAAAGGCCGCAAGCGTATTCAGCGTCCCATCGCGGGAAACCGTCGAGAGCGGCATGACGTTCTATGCGGGCTACCGGTCAGGGGCGCATTCGTATCAGCAGGCCTATGAACTTGCCAAGAAGGTCGCAAGCTCGACTTCCGATCCACCCAAGTCACTCTCCCGGCAGGCGTTCGGCATTCTTCCGAAGATTGCAGAAGTCGATGCAAACCTTCGCGCCGATGCATCGCTACCGCTCCGTGTCTTCGAATCTCATCCGGAAATGGCTTTCCGCGTCTTGAACGGCCGGATGCCTATGTCGCACAGCAAGTTGACTGACGAGGGGGCAGCGGAACGGCGGGTCGTGCTGACCTCATGTGGCTTCGGCGAGGTTTTCCTCTATCAGCCGGCGCCAATGAAGGCAAAGACCGATGATTTTCTCGATGCCTGCGCCTTGCTGCTGATTGCTGGGAGAATCCGCAGTGGCGAAGCCATTTCCCATCCCTCGCCACCGAGTCGCGATGACCTGAACCTGCCGATTGCGATCTGGTCCTGATTTCGAATCATACCCTTGCGTCAAACTTGTTGCGCTGCGATATAGTGCGATTAGTATTCGCATTGTCACGGGTCGCCCATGTCAAGTCTGCCTGATAAGTTATTGAGCGGCTATCGCGCCTTTATGGCCGGCAGTTACGGAAATCAGGCCCGCCGTTATCGTGATCTCGCCGACAAGGGCCAAACGCCCGAGACCATGGTTATCGCCTGCTGCGACAGCCGTGCAGCGCCCGAGACAATCTTCGATACAGGACCGGGCGAATTGTTTGTTGTGCGCAATGTCGCCAATCTGGTGCCGCCCTATTCGCCGGATGGCGAGTACCACGGCACCTCGGCGGCGCTGGAATTTGCCGTGCAGGGTCTCAAGGTCAAGAACATCGTTGTGCTGGGGCATGGGCGTTGCGGCGGCATTGCAGCGGCGCTGAACCCGGGCGCAGGTCCATTGTCACCGGGTGATTTCATCGGCAAATGGATGAATTTGCTTGCGCCACCAGCTGCCATTGTCGCCGAAAACAAACTGATGACCACTGGCGAACGACAAAGGGCACTGGAGCGCATTTCCATCCGTTTTGCGCTCAACAACCTGCGAACATTTCCCTGCGTGCAGATTCTGGAGCAAAAGGGCAGATTGTCATTGTACGGCGCCTGGTTTGATATTTCCTCGGGCGAGTTGTGGGTCATGGATCCCGCGACAGGTGATTTTTCCCGCCCGCTGATGGAATGAGCGGCCATTCGAGCGCCGCAAAGCCGCGATAGGCAAAGTCACACCCCTTTGTCAGGAACCGTCATGAACCGAATGCTCGTTGCCGTTTTCGTGATGTTGTCAACTATCGCAACGGCCGCAACACCACAGGAAGCGCTTGTCGAGAAATGGTACCAAGCGCTCACCGCCATTGATCGCGCGGCGTTCGGGGAAATCATCGCCGACGACGCCGTTATCTTGCTCGGCGATCTCGACATGGAGCAGACTAAGGCGGAATTCATCGAGAGCCTTGACGAGTGGCAAGACGCCATGAAGGGCTCGTCCATTCGCCACAAGATCGAAGACGCGGGCCCAGAAAGCATCAGCGTGGTCGTCTGCTATGCGTTCCCGGACAACGAAACGCTCGGGCGCGAAGTTTTCCGGTTTGAGAATGACAGGATCAAAGAGAGCGTCCAGTCAACGATTGCCGACAGCTGCGCAGACTTTTGAACAAAAGAAAAAGGCCGGAAATCCCGGCCTTTTGCTGATCATCCAGATGCCTGACGATGGTCAACCGTCGATTTCGGCGCCGATGATTGCGATGGCCTGCTGATAGACGCTTGCCGCGTTCCAGCCCTGAATGGCGCCAAAATTACCTTGGCCCGGCTGATAACCGCCGCCCGGGCTCCAGCCATGTCCGCGCAGAAAATTGGCGGTTGAGGCAAGGGCATCGGCCTTCGAGCTGATCATGTTGATGCGTCCGTCGCCATCGCCATCGGCGCCAAAGGCAAGCACGTTTTTCGGCAGAAACTGCGTCTGGCCGATCTCGCCATGCATGGCCCCGATCGAGGATCCGGAAATGATGCCCTTGTCGATGAGTTTCAGCGCCGCATAAAGCTGTTCGGTAAAGAACGCCTGACGACGGCAATCATAGGCGAGCGTTGCAACAGCCGATATGGTGTTCTGGCTGCCGAGGTAAGATCCGAAACCGGTTTCCATGCCCCAGATCGCAATCAGCGGTCCAGGTGGAACACCGTAGCGTTTTTCGATATTGGCGAACATGGCGGAATTGGACGCCTTGATCCCCTTGCCGCGCGAGGCAATCGCCTTGCCGCCGCGCTTTTGCATGAACTGCGCCAGCGACAGCTTGAAGCTCTTCTGATTGCGGTCGGCATTGATGGTTTTGGTGGAATACTTGGTTCCCGCCAATGCCTTCAGCCCCTTGGCGCCAATTCCGTTGGCTTTGGCTTCCCCCGAAAAGGCTGCCTTCCAGACCTCAAAGCCGCCACCGGTGCTGCCGCACTTGGCGGCCATTGCCGGACTGGACAATGCCATCACCGCAGCAACTGCGGCTGAAACGATTAACTTGCGCTGTTGCGCCATCTAAAGCCTCCCGAACACTGATTCGCATACCCCGGGCCAATGTGCCAAGGATCAACTCGTTTGTCATTGGTTTCCTATACGTGAAGGTATGGCGAAAACTTGACAGGTCCAGTGTTTTGCTGTTTACCGCCAGAAAATTCCGCGACGAGATCATTTCTTGGAGCAGCCAACCCGGAAATTTCACGATGAAATGAACCGGGAGGTCAACATCCGGCAGCGCCATGCGCCCCCGGATGCTGGTTTGCTTTGGGTTTGGATTCGTGCGTGCGCAATACCACCTTGGAGGAATTCCCCAGGGCAAAGGAATGTTTGATGTTTGAATCGCTGCAGGAAAGACTAGGCGCCATCTTGAACGGCCTTACCGGCCGCGGCGCCTTGTCGGATTCCGATGTCGCGGCGGCTTTGCGCGAAGTGCGCCGGGCGTTGCTTGAGGCGGATGTGGCGCTGGACGTGGTGCGCTCGTTCACCGACAAGGTGCGCGCCAAGGCCGTCGGCGCTGAAATCGTCAAGTCGATCAAACCCGGCCAGATGGTCGTCAAAATCGTCCATGACGAGCTGGTGGAACTTCTTGGCACCGAAGGCGTCGGCATTGATTTGAACGCGCCGGCCCCGGTCGTCATCATGATGGTCGGCCTGCAAGGCTCCGGCAAGACCACGACGTCGGCCAAGATCGCCAAGCGTCTCACCGAGCGGCAGAAGAAGAAGGTCCTGATGGCCTCGCTCGACACGCGCCGCCCCGCCGCGCAAGAGCAATTGCGCCAGCTCGGCGAGCAGATCGGCGTTGCGACGCTGCCGATCATGACCGGACAGACGCCGGTCGATATCGCCGCCCGCGCCGTGCAAGCCGCCAAGCTCGGCTCCTATGATGTTGTCATTCTTGATACCGCCGGGCGCACCCATATTGACGAGCCGCTGATGATCGAGATGGCGGAGATCCGCAAGCGTGCGAACCCGCATGAAATCCTGCTCGTTGCCGATTCGCTGACCGGTCAGGATGCGGTCAATCTCGCCAAGAGCTTCGACGAGCGTGTCGGCATTACCGGCCTTGTGCTCACCCGCATGGACGGCGACGGGCGCGGCGGCGCGGCCCTTTCCATGCGCGCCGTCACCGGCAAGCCGATCAAGCTGATCGGTGTTGGCGAAAAGATGGACGCGCTCGAGGAGTTTTATCCCAAGCGCATTGCCGACCGCATCCTCGGCATGGGCGACATTGTCTCGCTGGTTGAGAAAGCCGCCGAAAACATTGACCATGCCAAGGCCGCCGAGATGGCGAAAAAGATGCAGGAAGGCAAGTTCGATCTCGACGATCTTGCCGACCAGCTGCGCCAGATGAAGAAAATGGGCGGCATGGGCGGGATGATGAGCATGATGCCCGGCATGGGCAAAATGAAGGACCAAATGTCGGCGGCGGGCCTTTCCGACAAGACCTTCGACCGCCAGATCGCCATTGTCTCCTCGATGACCAAATTTGAACGTGCGAACCCCGATCTGTTGAAACATTCGCGCAAGCAGCGCATCGCCAAGGGTTCGGGCACCGACGCCGCCGAAATCAACAAGCTCCTGAAAATGCACCGTCAGATGGCCGACATGATGAAGGCCATGAAGGGCGGCAAAGGCGGCGGCATGATGAAGTCCATGATGGGCGGCCTCGCCAACAAGATGGGCATGGGTGGACTTGGGGGCGGCATGGGCGGCATGATGGGCGGCGGTGGCCCAATGGGTGGAATGCCGGACCTGTCGAAGATGGACCCGAAGCAGCTTGAACAGTTGCAGAAGCAGGCCGAGTCCATGGGCCTTGGCGGCGGTGGAATGCCGAAGCTTCCGGGATTGGGCGGACCAAAGCTGCCCGGCCTTGGCGGGCCAAGGCTTCCGGGCCTGCCGGGGAAGAAGTGACGCTATGAACGAAGTTCAAAACAAACTCGCTGACCTGCGCGCCTCCATCGACAATATCGATGCCGCCCTCATCAACATGCTCGCCGAGCGCTTCCGCCGCACCAAGGAAGTTGGCCTGTTGAAAGCCGAACACGGCATGCCGCCCGCCGATCCAGCGCGCGAAAAAATCCAGATCAAGCGTCTGCGCCAATTGGCCAAGGACGCGCATCTCGACCCCGATTTTGCGGAGAAGTTTTTGAACTTCATCATCCGCGAAGTCATCCGCCACCACGAACAGATCAAGGCCGAAACGGCCGCGACGAAATCCTAAAACTTAACTGAGGAAGAAAAACAATGGCACTGAAAATCCGTCTCGCCCGCGCTGGCTCCAAGAAGCGCCCTTATTACCACGTCGTCGTCGCCGACGCCCGAGCCCCGCGCGATGGCCGCTTCATTGAGGCGATTGGCAAATGGAACCCATTGCTCGCCAAGGGCTCAGCCGACCGCGTGAGCATCGATGGCGAAAAGGCGCTGGCCTGGATCGCCAAGGGCGCGCAGCCAACCGACCGCGTCCTGCGCTTCCTTGATGAGGCCGGCGTTGCCAAGCGCGAAGCCCGCTCCAACCCGAAAAAGGCCGAGCTCGGCACCAAGGCCAAGGAGCGCAACGCCGCTGCTGCGCAGAAAATCACCGATGCCAACGCCAAGGTCGAAGCCGACAAGGCCGCCGCCATTGCTGCCGTTGCAGCCGCAAAGGCTGCCGCCGAGGAAGCA
>JANNRN010000337.1:0-1883 GCA_031401375.1 Phyllobacteriaceae bacterium
GATGTTGCGAACGTAGGTGACGTGATCGGCACCGTATAAATGGCGCAAGAGGCGGTAGAGGACGTCGAAGACGATGACCGGGCGGGCATTGCCGATATGGGCGAAGTCATAAACGGTCGGCCCACAGACATACATGCGCACATTGTCGGCATCGATGGGCGTGAACACCTCCTTCGTGCGGGTGAGCGTGTTGTAGAGCTTCAATTCTGCGGTCATGCGCATAAATCCAAAAAATGTCCGCCAGCCGGACCGGATTTTCGCTCGAACATTCAAAGGATCGAAAACGGCCAGGCCAGCGGGACGCTAGCTGATAATCAGGTCGATACAAATGGCGCCGCAGCGCTTTGCTGTTTTCATGACGCGGACAATGGCGGGAACGAGCGCCAAGGTCAAGCAGGCGCAGGAAGGTCGCGCAGGCCCGCGCAATAAATTTTGCGTTTCTGCAAGAATCTTTGCGCCGTACCCAGAACGGGTGATGCGGGTCAACGCAAATTCGATATTTTCAGGTCAACCTTGGCAACAAGGAAACCTGTCCCGTATGTCTTTTGCGCCCCACTCGGCATACGGGAAAGAGCCGCTCATCCCCATAATCGGACCATGGGGGTGAGCGGCACCCTCCAGATCCTCACCAAATTTCAGGCTTTCACCCATTTGGGTGATGCGCGCCAAGGCCGTGTTGGCCTATCGGGTGATTTACTTCTCCGGAAGTGACTTCACCGGGCGGTCAGGTTCCCGCCTGACCCTCCCGGCAGCCGCCCATTCCCGACCGGACCGCGTGGAATGGGCGTTTTTTTTTGAAAATCCATTCGCGGCGTCAAATCTTCACCAAGACAGGTGATGCGGGCGGGTCCGGACCGGCCGTAGGTTCGGCCTCTTCCCGAAGAGGGGAGAATAATCGAGATGCCTTTTGTGCCCCACTCGGCATTTCGTACGGCCGCTCACTCTCGTTCGGACCACGTTGGGTGAGCGGTCAATTAACTCTTTGTTGACCCGCGTTACGCAAAAAGCGCAATCAATTAACCAGATCGCCATGATAATGACAATTTCGTCAGTCAATCCGCCCGCACTGACACCAACTGAAGAAAAGACAATCAACGTGACCACTTTCCAATCAGCCCGCGAGCGCGAGGCTGCCGCCGCCCTCACTGCGCAGTACCGCCAAATCGGTTCAGGCGCCATTCTCGCCGCCGTGCTTGCCATCACGCGCCAGCGCGAGTTGCTCGCAAGCGCCTCAAACGATGCCAAAAAGGCGGCTTAGCAGCGAAAGCCCGATCAGGGCCATCACGCAGCCGATCAAGAAATCCAGCACTCTCCAGGCAGCCGGTTTGACAAAGACCGGCTCGAGCAGCCTTGCGCCATAGCCAAGCGAGAAGAACCAGACGAAGGATGCCAACATCGCGCCGGTTCCGTAAGCCACTCGCCCTGTTCCCGAATATGCGGCGGACAGACCGCCAAGCAGCAGCACCGTATCCAGATAGACATGCGGATTGAGAAAGGTGAACGCAAGACACGCCGCGATCGCGGTTTTCAGATCGCCTTCACCCTTGCCGCGTGTTTCCATGGCAACGGGCTTCATGGCGCGGCGAAAGGCAATGAGCGCGTAAGCGAACAGAAAAAGCGCGCCACCGAATGTCACCGCCAGGATCAACCTTGGCGACATCGAGATCAACGTGCCAAGACCGGCAACGCCAAGCGCAATCAGGAGCGCGTCCGCGAGAGCACAAATCAGGCAGAGAATGAACACGTGCTGGCGCAAGAGGCCTTGGCGCAGAATGAATGCATTCTGCGCGCCGATGGCGATGATGAGCGATGCGCCGAGAAAAAATCCGTTGATGAAGGCAGGAATCATCCCGCCAAATTGCCAGATCAGCCGTTGAGCGCAA
>JANNRN010000338.1:0-3436 GCA_031401375.1 Phyllobacteriaceae bacterium
ACACGCCCTGCCGATTGCTTGCCCTTACTCGCCTTTTTCACACAGTGCCGTGATCAAGGTTTTCCAAGGCCCGGATGTCTGGCTCATCACCAACGGACGCACCGCACGCCCGCCACCCGGCATCGCCATCCCCCAACGAACGCCCGGTTTGCAACCCGTGTTCCCATGAGGACAGTGGGAGGATTATGGCTGAGGTTTTGGATGCGGGGATGGAAATATTTGCAACACCCCGCGTTGTCGTCATTCCGGGGCCGCGCAGCGGAACCCGGAACCCATGCCGTGACGGTGCAAGAGATTGATTTTGCACCCATTTTTGTTCGGATATGTTCCGGCATGGATCCCGGATCTTCGCTTCGCTCGTCCGGGATGACGACGCGGATGGGGAAATGTATCAACGTTTCATGTGCCCCGTCAGCGTTGGCGCGAGGCGCCCCCCTCTGCCCTGCCGGGCATCTCCCCCGCGAGGGGGGAGATCGAAGGCGGCGTTGTTTCCGCCATTTCTTGCGGCGTTGCTGGCAAGGCTGAGACGGCGAAGCTTGAGAATCTCCCCCCTCGCGGGGGAGATGGCTGGCAAGCCAGAGGGGGGCGCCTCGCGCTGACATTTCAGAATGCGGCCACCTCGCGCGAACCCCGCACCCGTTCAAGGCATCACCGCTCCAACAACGCGGCCTTGAGCCTCGCCACATGCCGGACGGACGTTGCGCGCCGCGGCCCGGCGGCAAATCCAAGCGATTGCGGGCGGGTATCCGTCTCGTTGACCGGTTCGGAACAGGAGCCGTGAACCTCACGGAATGGCGCGGCGTTGAGGATCCGGGCAACGTTCTCCGCGCAAACGCCGCTGCCAGGCATGATCGAAATCCTGCCCCCGCCAGCAGCATGCATGGCAGCAAGCGTTTCGATCCCTGCCTCCGCCGACTCTGCGCCGCCGGAGGAAAGCACGCGTTCAAAGCCAAGCCCGATCGCGGCCATCATTGCTTCGACAAGATCAGGCGCAAGATCAATCGCCCGGTGCAAAGAGGTGCCGAGATCCGCCGAATGCCGCATGAGTTTTGTCAGCGTGACTTCATCCAATGCGCCAGTGTTTCGGTTGGCTCCGAGCACGACGCCCCTCAATCCGGCAGCGCGCACAGCGTCAATCTCATGAAACATGAGGTCGATCTCCGCGGTGGAAAACATGAAGTGGCCCGCCCTTGGCCGGATCATCGCATAAACCGGCACGGGTGATCCCGCCGCTACGGCGATCAGCCCGGGTGAGGGCGTCAAACCGCCCAATTCCAGCGCCGAACAGAGTTCGATCCGGTCGGCGCCGCCGGAAATCGCCGCCTGCAGGCCCTCAGTGCTGTCCACGCAGACTTCGAGCAATATCCGACTGTCGCTCATTGCTGAAATCCCAGGATCGCCGCGCCAACCAGTCCCGGCTCAACCTTGCACATGGCGGGAACCACAAGCGGCGCGTCTCGCCTCTGCAGGATTTTGGTGCGGACCGCCTCATCCAGCCGCGCCACAAGCTGGCTGGAATTGCCGAGGCCGCCGCCGGCCGGGACGATGTTGGCCCCGACCACATTGACAACGAGCGCCAGCGGCCGCGAGACAAGATCGAGATACAATTCCATTGTCTGGTTCGCCTTTTTCTCGCCCGCCTCCCAGTTGGCGATGATCCCGGTGCTCTGCAATTGCTCCCCATGCAGATGGGCGTGAAGCCGCTCCAGCCCGCGTGCGCCGCCCAGCGTGTCAACGCAGCCCGTTTGCCCGCAGCCGCATTTGATTTGCGGGACGCTGCGCGGCGGATCGCCCGCGCTCAGCGGCAGGATGGGCCCGTGGCCCCATTCTCCGGCGAACCCGCCCGCGCCGTTGACGATCTTTCCGCCGACAATCAATCCGCCGCCAACGCCCGTGCCCAGGATGATGCCGAACACCACGCTAGCGCCGCGCCCCGCGCCCAGAGTGGCTTCCGCAAGCGCAAAGCAGTCGGCGTCATTGGCAATGTGCACGGGCAGACCAAACCGCTGCCGCAGTTCCTCACCGAGCGGGCGCCCGTCAATGCAGGGAATGTTCGCCACCTTGATGCGCCCGTCGGCCGGATCAATGACGCCAGCAATTGAAATCGATACGGCGCGTGAGCGGGGATGCCGCGCCAAAATCCCGCCAATGGCCGCGTCGAATGCCTTGCGGTCATGAAGCGGGGTTGGAACCCGGTTCAGCGGTTTGATGTCACTGGCTGATGTGGCAATTGCCGCCTTGATCGCCGAGCCGCCGATGTCGATGCAGATGATCATGGTTGCGCTCGTGCGACAGGATGCTGTTTAGTTGGAATGCGCGCCAACATACCTTTGCGGCAGGGGCGTTGTCACGGCCAACTTCGCATCGCTCTCCTAGCAGCGATGTGGCGGACGAGCCAAACGGATGCCATCATGGTGGAGTCCGAGCTATCAGATTGCGTGGTTCACCAAGCCCCAAAACCAAAAGGGCGGCATTGCTGCCGCCCTTTCGTAATCCTTGGAGCCTGAGGGGCTTGGATTTAGAAATCCATGCCGCCGCCGCCCATGCCGCCCATGCCGCCGCCGCCAGGCATACCGCCGCCGGCTTCCTTCTTAGGAAGCTCCGCGACCATGGCTTCAGTCGTGACCAACAGGCCCGCAACGGAAGCCGCGTCCTGGAGGGCGGTGCGAACCACCTTCACCGGATCGACGATACCCATGACGACCATGTCGCCATATTCGCCGGTCTGCGCGTTGTAGCCATAATTGGCGTTCTTGTTTTCAAGGATCTTGCCGACAACGATCGAGGCTTCGGCGCCCGCGTTCGTGGCAATCTGGCGGGCAGGGGATTGCAGCGCACGGCGCACAATGTTGATGCCCGCGTCCTGGTCGTCATTGGCGCCTTTGCACTTGATCATCGAGGAAGCGCGCAAGAGAGCCGAACCACCACCGGCGACAATGCCTTCTTCCACGGCCGCGCGGGTCGCGTTGAGGGCGTCATCGACGCGGTCCTTCTTTTCCTTCACTTCAACTTCCGTCGCGCCGCCAACCTTGATGACGGCAACGCCGCCCGCGAGCTTGGCAAGACGCTCCTGCAGCTTCTCTTTGTCATAGTCAGAGGTGGTTTCTTCAATCTGCTGCTTGATCTGGGAAACGCGGCCGGAGATTTCCGCTTTCTTGCCAGCGCCGTCGATGATCGTGGTGGTTTCCTTGTTGATCGACACCTTCTTGGCGCGGCCAAGCATGGCAAGCGTGACGCTTTCCAACTTGATGCCGATGTCTTCGGAAATCACCTGGCCGCCGGTCAGGATGGCGATGTCTTCCAGCATGGCCTTGCGGCGGTCGCCGAAGCCTGGCGCCTTGACGGCCGCAATCTTCAGTCCGCCACGCAGCTTGTTGACAACCAGAGTGGCCAAAGCCTCGCCCTCAACATCTTCCGAGATGATGACCAGTGGCTT
>JANNRN010000339.1:0-12365 GCA_031401375.1 Phyllobacteriaceae bacterium
GCCGACAAGGACAATTCCGCACTGCGCAACATCCCCGTTCATGGCGGGGCGGTGACGGTATTCGGGCGCAACATTCCGGCGGGTTACCACGTGAAGGTTCTGGGCGAGGACATTCGCACCGATTTGAATAACAGCTTCGTCACGCAAAAAATCCTTCCGCCCGGCGATCATGACGTCGATGTTGCGGTTTACGGGGTCAAGGATGACGGGCTGTCCTTCTCGCGCCAGATCAATATCCCCGACAATGACTGGTTCTATGTCGGTCTGGCGGACCTGACAGTCGGTCACAAGTTCAAAGGCCTGATCGAGAATGCCGATACCGGTGAGTTTGACCGCACCTATACGAAGGGACGCCTGGCCTTCTATTTGAAGGGCAAGATCAAGGGCAAATATCTGCTGACCGCCGCCGCCGACACGGGCGAGGGCGAGATCGAGGATTTGTTCACCGGATGGGACAAGAAAGACCCGCGCCGCATCCTGGCGGGGCTCGACCCGGACGACTATTATCCGGTCTATGGCGATGATTCCACCATCGTCGAAGATGCGCCAACCAAGGGCAAATTCTATGTCCGCCTCCAGCGCGGCAACAGCCACGTCATGTGGGGCAACTTCAAGACAAACATCACCGGCACGACCTTCGCCTCGCAGGCGCGCGCGCTCTATGGCGCCGGGGCGCATTACCAGTCCGAGGGCACGACCGCGTTCGGAGAGGCGAAAACCCGTGCCGATCTCTATGCCGCGCAACCGGGCACCACGCCACAGCGCGACAGTTTCCTGGGCACCGGCGGTTCGGCCTATTTCCTCAAGCGCCAGCTCATCACCTCCGGCTCGGAACAGGTCAGCATCGAAATCCGCGATCCGCTGACGGGCAGGGTGATATCGACGCTAAGACTGAAAGGCGGCGAGGATTATGAATTCGACTACGTGCAAGGTGTCATCATCCTGCGCTCGCCGCTGTCATCGACGGCAGGGTTTACCGGCGCTGTCTCAACTGGAACATTAGGTAACAGAAACCAATATCTCGTTGTAAACTATGAGTTTTCGCCCGCATTCGGCGCCGACGAAGGTCAGATATTCGGTGGACGCATATCGCAATGGCTCGGCGACCATGTCCAGGTAGGCGCAACGGCAAGCAAGGACTCAACCGGCAGCGCCGACAATGAAATGCTTGAAGCTGACGTCAAGCTGCGCATGAGTGAAAAGACCTATATCGAGGCTGAGGTTGCGCAGTCGCGCGGACGCGGCATTGGTCAGTCGACCTCGACCGACGGCGGCCTGACATTCAACGACGAACTGCCGGTAGGGGCCAGCGGCAAGACAGCCCGGGCCTACCGTGTCAAGGCGGTGGCCGATCTTGGCGAACTCGCCAATGATCGTATCAACGGTTATGGCGAAATCTATTACGAACTGCGCGAGAAAAACTTCAGCGCGCTCGACAGTGAAACCGCGTTCGAAAAGCGCATCTATGGCGGGTCGGTGCGTGTCGATCTGACCAAGGACATCGAGGCCCATCTTGCCATCACCGCTGTCGAGGAAGGCACGGCAACGGGCGTTGATACCCAGCTCTATGAAGCGGTCATCGAGGCGAGCGCCGACATCACGGAAAACCTGACGCTGCTTGCCGGCGTATCCTGGACGGATTATCGTGATCCGGTCACGCCCGGGCGAAACGGCACACGCACCGATATCGGCGCGCGGTTGACCTACGCGTTGAACGACAAGGCAAGCGTCTTTGTCTTCGGTCAAACCACAGCCCATCTGAAAGGCGACCGGGTCCGCAATGACCGGATTGGCGTTGGCGCGGAATTGGATTTGACCGACCGCCTCTCCATCACCGGCAATATTTCGACCGGCACCAGCGGTCTTGGCGGCGCGGCGGCGGTCACCTATGAAAGTTCGCCGGACAACAAGACCTATGTTGGCTACAAGCTTGATCCCGACCGGGACGAGCCATGGAACAAGGGAGAGATCATCCAGGGCGCGGATTCCGGCGTGATCATTGCCGGCTCGCACCGCAAGATGAATGAATGGCTCTCGGCATTCACAGAGTCCAACGCCGACCTTTACGGCCAAAAGCGGAGGCTGACGCAGATCTATGGCATCACCTTCCAGCCGGATGAAATCTGGAGCGCGAGCCTTGGCATGGAGTTGGGCACGGTTACCGACGTGTTGAACGGCGACTTTGACCGCAAGGCCTTTTCCGCCAAGGCTGGATACCAGACCGAAACAGTCACCGCATCAGCGACATTTGAGGCAAGGTTTGAGGATTCCGACGACAATCTCCGTGATCGCGATACCTTTCTTGTGCGCGGCAATACCACGTGGAAGGCAAGCGAGGACTGGCGTGTGCTGGCGCATTTTGATGCGCTTGTCTCAAACTCCGACCAATCCGCTGTGCTGGACGGCGATTACATTGAGGGATCCATTGGCTTTGCCTATCGCCCGGTCAACAATGACCGCCTGAACATCCTGGCCAAATACACGTTCCTTTATGATTTGCCCGGTCCGCAACAGGTGAATTCCAGCGGTGATTTGCTGGGTCCGGCCCAGCGCAGCCATGTGGTTTCGGTGGATGCTTCTTATGACATCAGCGAATATCTGACGATCGGCGCGAAATACGGATACCGTTATGGCGAAGTCTCGCTTTCGCGCGGCAATGACGACTTTGCCCGCAGCACCGCGCATCTTGGCATTATCCGCGCCGATGTGAACATCATCAAGAACTGGGATGCGCTGGCCGAGGGACGCGTGCTTTACTCGCCGGAAGCCGGCCAAACCGACTGGGGCGCCCTGGTCGCCGTCTATCGTCACCTCGGCAACAATGCCAAACTTGGCGTCGGTTACAATTTTGGCCGGTTTTCCGATGACCTCACGGACCTGACCAAAGACGATGAGGGCGTTTTCCTCAACGTGATCGGCAAGTTCTGACGCGCTGAGCCGGTGGCGCGGCACTAACTGATCGTTAAGCCGCAGGCATTAAGCTGATCTTCAGATTTTTGGGGCTGCGAGGCGCTTATGTTCGACGATCTGAAGAACACCATGGACCGTTTGATCGACTGGTTCATGCCGGACTGGCTCCGCGGTGACGTCCAGTCCGAAAAACGCGTCCGGATGTTCCTCATCAGCCATCTGATCGGGCCATTCCTCGGGCATCCCATCACGCTTTTCATGCTGATGTCGGATCCGAACCCCTATCCGCATGTTATCGTGCTCGGCGCCTCCATTTCCCTGTTCTGGGGGTTCCTGTTCGCGACCAAATACCTGCGGGTCAACTATGAAAAACTCGCGCTGGCATCGGTTCAGAACCTGATCTTTGCCATTTTGTGGGGCGCCTATCATTATGGCGGCGCAAGTTCGCCGTTCCTGGCCTGGTTGCTTGTCGTGCCGCTTCTGGCATTCTTCTACCTGGGCTCGACACCATTTACGCGTCTGGCGGTGCTGGCCGAAATCATGCTCAGCATGATCGCCTTCCTCACCGCTTACCTCATGGACGGTTTCCCGGAGCACATCCCGGTCGAAAACATGGTGATTATCGGCATCATCTCGACGGTTTGCGCGTCGGCCTATGTTTTCATGATGGCCATTTACTACGCAACAATCGTTGATTCACAATCGGGGCTGATTCAGGAAATCAACCGGCACCAGACAACCATGGCGCAATTGACCAATGCCAAGGAAGAGGCCGAAGCCGCAAATGGGGCGAAGTCCGAGTTTCTTGCCAAGATGAGCCACGAACTGCGCACGCCGCTCAATGCCGTCATCGGCTACAGTGAAATCCTGCTTGAGGACGCCGAGATTGAAGGCCGGGGCGAACAGATATCCGATCTTCAAAAGATCAGCGCGGCAGGAAAACACCTTCTATCGATGGTCAACGACATTCTGGACATCTCCAAGATCGAAGCCGGCAAGATGGAGCTCTATCTGGAGCGCATGTCACTGGACCGCTTTGTCGACGAGATCGAATTTACCTGCCGGCCCATGGTCGCCAAAAACACAAACGCCTTCATTATTCACCGCGGAGAAAATCTTGGCACGATTGACGCCGATGCCACAAAACTGCGCCAGGCCGTCATCAACCTTCTCTCAAACGCCGCCAAGTTCACGCAGAATGGCAAGGTGACCCTTTCGATCAGCCGCGAAGCCATCAACGGTGCCGACTGGATCAAGATGACTGTGGAGGATACGGGCGTCGGCATGTCTGAAGAACAGCAGAAGAACCTGTTCTCCAATTTCCAGCAGGCAAACGCCTCTATTGCCGCCAAGTATGGCGGCACCGGGCTGGGGCTGTCTCTGAGCCAAAACCTGTGTCAGTTGATGGGCGGCAAGATTTCGGCCGAGAGCCGGCCGAACGAAGGTTCATGCTTCACCATTCGGTTGCCGGCGCACCAGTCCAAGGGAACGGTGCTGGAGCGGATGAATGAACGCAAGCCGGCGCCGGAGCGGCAACCGGACGCCGCTGCCGCAAAGCCAGTGCCGTCAACTGCGGCAGAGTCGCAAGACGATGACGGTCTGACGCCGGAAGAACGCAGCCTGGTATCACCTGCGACCATTGCCAAGTCGGCGCACACCGACAAGACCGTTCTGGTCATCGACGATGATCATTCGGTGCTTGAACTTGCGGAGCGTATCCTGATCAAGGAAGGTTATCGCACGCTGATGACGGACAATCCGCAGACCGGCCTGCAAATGGCCCGGACCGTGCGGCCTGACGTGATCATCATTGACGTCATCCTGCCGGGTTCGGACGGCTGGGCGCTGATGAAGGAAATTCGCTCGGACCGGAACTGCGCGAATTGCAAGATCGTCATGCTGAGTGTGATGGACGAGCGTTCCAACGCTTACCGGGCCGGCGCAGACGCCTTTCTCGGAAAACCTGTGGATCGCGATTCACTGGTTCGCGCACTTGAAGCGGCCGATCAGGGCAGTCTCGTGGAAGCCAAGAGGGCAGGTTGAGCGATGTATGGCAACCGTCCAATTGCGTACCGCATTCTCTTCGGGGCCAAGCTCCGCCGTTCTCGCCTGAGCGGCATTGTCCTGCCCGGGAAAACCTCACCAACCTGGATTGAAAAGTCATGGCGCTGATATTGATTGTTGAAGACAATCCGATGAATCGCGACGTCCTTGGCCGGCGGCTGGAACGGCGCGGTTTTGAAGTCAGGTTCGCGGAGGACGGGGTTTCCGGCATCGAGGCCGCGAAAGCCCTCCAGCCTGATCTGATCCTCATGGACATCGGCCTTGGGGAAATGGACGGTTGCGAGGCAACCCGGCGCATCAAGGCAGACCCCGCGACGCGCGGAATTCCCATCATTGCCTTGACGGCGAGCGCGTTCGAGTCCGACCGGGAGAAAGCCCTTCGCGCCGGATGCTGCGATTTTGACACCAAGCCCATCGATCTGGCCCGGCTCCTCGGCAAAATGGACAGCTGGCTGCACGCCGCCTGACAACACCTGCGGGCAGCAGCGGCATTCGCCAGCACAGGCATGACAAGCATCTGCCGGAGAGCCGGAAGCCACACCTTTGCGGGAAAAGCGAGCCAAGACGCAGCGCGCGGCGAGCCCTGCGGCGAGTTGCCCGGGCGTGGGTGGAGACGTGTTTACCCGCACATCTGCTCGAACCAGATTGCGTCAGTTGCGGTCAGCTGTTCAAGAGACGATGAATGGTACTGAAGTCAGCGGCGGCCGCTCAGGCGGCTTCGCCTGTCCTTGCATGGCTCATCGCGTGCAGAAAGCCTCTCAATTCCTGGAAATTGAGCGGCTTTTGCATCGTCTTTGGCTGCTTCAGGCCCAACTCCACGGCAAATCGCGCCGCCGAGTACAGCGTGCTTTGGTCTTGTCCGCTGACGATGATGATATCGCCCTGGAACCTGTCGGCGGCGAGCATTTTGAACAGATCGAGCGCATCGACATTCGGCATGCAGATATCCACTGCCAAAATGTCGGGCTCAAGCTGGCGGATAAGCTCGATAACACCGCGCGAGTCCGAGGTTGCGAACGCCTCGAGGCCGCAGCGCTCGGATACCCGCACAACCAGCTCTGCGGATGATGGATCGTCGTCCACTGCCAAAAGACTAAGTGTCATTTTGTTCCCTTTCGACCCGCATCAAGCAGCGTTCGAGATCTGCATTTGCTGAATGGTCGCAACATGTCGGTACGGACGGAAGTCGACTTCCGCGTGCTGCATGGCCTTCACCATTGCCGCGATCAGCGTGTCGATTTCCTGCTTGCGATGGTTGGCCATCACCTGAACCCGGAAACGGGCCCCCCCTTGTGGAACCGCCGGATACTCGACAAGGTTGGCGATGGCGCCAAGTTCGCTCAGCCGGTGCGCGGCAATCCGCGCCTGACCTTCAGTGCCGACGCGAACCGGAACAATCGGCGACGGATCGCCCAGGGTTTCGAGGCCAACTTTTGTCATTTCGCTGCGCATGTAGAGAATGTTGTCCATCAGACTGCGGCGGCGGTCACGGCCTTCCTGCGAACGCACGATTTCAAACGCCGCCATGACGGACGCAGCCTGCACGGGCGACAAGGCATTGGAAAACGTCTGGGTCGCGGAATAGTATTTGAGGTATTCCTTTTGCGCCCTGTTGCGCACGGCGATGAATCCGCCGTTGGACGCAAATGTTTTAGAGAAGCTGCCAATCACGATGTCGGACTTGTCGAGCGCGTTCTGCAGCCCGATATGGCCGAGGCCATCCTCGCCAATGCAGCCAAAGTCATGTGCGCAGTCAACAAGAAGCGTCGCCTTGTACTCGTCACACACTGCCTTCAGCGCGCCGATGTCCGGCGTGTCCGAATGCATGGAAAACAGGCTTTCCGTCACGACAAGAATGGCGTTCTCCGTGTCGTGTGCGCGGATCTTCTGCAGCCGCCGTTCAAGTCCCTTGACGTTCAGATGTCCGTGAAAATGAATGTTGCCGGTGGCTGAACGCGCGCCTTCCTGCAGGCAGGAATGGGCAAGCACATCCAGAACGACGTGATCGCTCGGGCGCACGAAACCCTGCACTGCCGCAAAGCCCGCAGACCATCCGGTCGGATAAAGCACAATCTCGCGGCCGTGCACGAACTCGGAAATCACTCGTTCCAGCTTGAGCGAGTTATGGGTGTTGCCGAGGAGAGCCGCCGAACCGGCGCTGTGTACGCCATATTCCTTGACGGCCTCAATCGCCGCTTCCTTCACCAGCGGATGTGACGACAGGCTGAGATAATCCTGGGAGGCAAAGTTGACACCTTCGACCGTTTCGCCCGTATCGTCCCGCGCCACGCAAGTGGTTTTCGGGGCTGTGTCTGTCGATTTCGAATATGGCCACAACTTGTGGGCGCGGCGAAGGTCCTGCCAGGCAAAGAAACCGTCAGTACGCCCAAGAAGATCGACGCCCCTGATTTCCTTATAGTCCCGCAAACTGCCATTCAGCGCCTCTGTGGGCAAATCTCCCATTGGTGTCATGACTTTAGAGAAAACTGTTGCCATAGATTCCACCCCGATCCCTGCTCTGTCCATTAGATTTGGCCCAATAATTGAACGGGAAGGTTTCGGACTGGTTTACATATGATGCTTACCTTGAATTGAATAACGGTGTGGTAAACAACTTCAAAACAAATGGGAACAAACATCTATATTCAAGAACGGTTTGTTTACTCTGTTTTGGCTCATAATTTATTTGAACCGAAATTTAAGTTCCCCATGCGAGATTTCGCGTGAAAAGGGCAGGAAAAGCAGAATGCAGCCGAAGAACGTGATTGAGCGCATTGGACTGGCGCTCGACCGATTTCTCGAACTGGATGTCAATGACGCACAGTTGCGGGCGCAGGTGCGCGCCCAGCAAGTGAACGCGATCGTTCGCACTACGCCCGTCATGATGTTCGGCAATCTGCTTCTGGGCGTTTTGGTTCTGATCATGGCGATGTCGTCATCGTCATGGATTCTTGCAATCGGTTGGTTTTGCACTCTTTCGCTTGTTTGTTTCGTTGGCCTGCGGTCATGGTGGAAGTCCCGCAGCATGCCGAAGCGCAAATACGCTTCTTCGCGTGCAATCACCCGCGCCGCCTTTCATGCCGGGTGCCTTGGCACCTTATGGGGTGTTGCTCCGCCATTCTTCTTCGATGTCCACCAGAGTGAACTTTCCTCTGTTGTCGCAGTCAGCGTGGTCGGGCTTGTTTGCGCGGCCGGATTTGTTCTTGCGACGATTCCGCAAGCCGTGGTCGCGTTCTTCGTGCCGGTCGTCCTGGGATCGCTGTTTGCCCTGTGGCATTCTGCTTCCTTGATGACGGTCATGCTGTCATTGCTTCTTGGCATTTATCTTATTGTAGTCTTGTCGGCGAGCTATTCGCAAACCCGCATCTATGTGCGCTCAATGCTGATCAGCGCCACGGTCGAGGACCAGAAAAAAACGATCTCGCTCCTCCTCAAGGACTTTGAAGCGCATTCGAGTGACTGGCTTTGGGAAACGGATGAAACCCTGCGCATCATCCGTGCTTCCGAACGATTTGCTCAGGCTGCCGGCTGCTCGCAAATTGAACTCTGCGGCATGACGCTCGAGGAATTGCTGTCGCGCAACAGCGCGGATCAACACCCGTCCATCAGTGTGATTGTCAATTCCATGCAGCGCCGTTTGAACTTCACGGAGCTCGAGGTTCCGATCGAACTGAACGGAGAGACGCATTGGTGGTCACTGACCGGCATGGCGGAAATCAGCTCGAACCACAGCTTTATCGGCTATCACGGCGTTGGTTCGGATGTGACGTTTGAGAAAAAGGCCGACGAGCGGATATCTTTCCTGGCGCATAATGACGCGCTGACGGGACTTCTCAATCGCGCGCATTTCACCGAAATGCTCAACCAGACAGTCTCGCGGCTCGAACGCTATGGCGCGCCGTTCGCGCTGTTGTTCCTGGATCTTGATCACTTCAAGACGGTCAACGACACCCGCGGTCATCCGGTCGGCGACCGGCTTCTCGTTGAGGTGGCAAAGCGGCTGAAGATGCTTGTTCCGTCAAACACAACGCTCGCCCGCCTTGGCGGTGATGAATTTGCGATCATTCTCAACAAGGTCTCCAAAGCCGAGGATGTTGAGCCCCTTGCGCAAAAGATCGTCGAGGACATTTCAAAGGCATTTCATATCGACGGCGAAACCATCAGCATCGGCGCCAGCGTTGGCATCGTGATCGCCCCAAGGCATGGCACGCGCTTCGACCAGCTTCTTCGCAACGTCGATCTGGCGCTCTACCGCGCCAAGCACGGCGGCCGGTCCGCCTACCGCTTCTTCGAGCTCTCCATGGACAGCCAGGCCCGCGAGCGCCGCGCGCTGGAGTTTGACCTAAAGTCAGCGCTGCAAAATGATGAGTTCGCCCTTTACTACCAGCCCCTGATTGGCGCTGTGACCAACAAACCGGCGGGCTTTGAGGCGCTGCTGCGCTGGAATCATCCAATCAGGGGTCTCATATCCCCGTCCGAGTTCATTCCGATCGCGGAAAACTCCGGGCTGATCACCTCGATCGGCGACTGGGCCATCGAACAGGCCTGCATAACGGCGGCGGCATGGCCGGAGCATCTGACCGTTGCAGTCAATCTTTCCGCCCCCCAATTCGACAATGCGCGCATCGTCGACAGCGTGCGCCACGCATTGCGCGAGTCCGGGCTTGCGCCGAACAGGCTGGAACTGGAGATCACCGAAAGCCTGCTGATAGAACGTCCGGATGATGTCATTGCAATTCTGGAACAATTGCGGGCGCTTGGCGTCAGCATCGCCATGGATGATTTCGGCACCGGCTATTCGAGCCTGTCCTATCTGCTGAAATTCCCCTATGACAAGATCAAGATCGACAGGTCGTTCGTCTCCGCCATTGAGACGGACAAGGCGGCCTGCGATGTTTTGCGCACCATTGGCGCGCTTGCCAAGACTTTGAACATGCAGATCACGGCCGAAGGCGTCGAGACGAAGGCCCAGGTGGATTTCCTGCGCACCATTGCCTGTGATCAGTTGCAAGGCTACTTCTTCGCCCGCCCGCTCAGCGACAGCGAACTGCCGCCCTTCCTCATGAACGGGCTGGCCGAACAAGTTACCCGCACGGGCAACGAAGACATAGCGGCCTGAAACCCGGCACAGTTTCTTGAGAGGCAATTGCCTCCAAAGATGGATTGCTCTAGTTGGCGTCCATGAAACCGCTCTCCGGAATCAAGGTCGTCGAACTTGCGCGCATTCTCGCCGGACCATGGGCGGGGCAGGTGCTGGCCGATCTTGGTGCCGAGGTCATCAAGGTGGAAAAACCGGGAACCGGCGATGACACGCGCCAGTGGGGCCCGCCCTTTGTGACATATCCGGACGGCGGCAAGGATGCGGCTTATTTTCATGCGTGCAACCGGGGCAAACGTTCGCTCTCGCTCGATTTCGAGCAAGCCGAAGGTCAGGAAATCGTTCGCCGGCTCGTGTCGGACGCGGATGTTGTCATTGAAAACTTCAAGGTGGGCGGGCTGAAGAAATACGGGCTCGACTACGACAACCTCAGAAAACTCAACCCGCGTCTTGTCTATTGCTCGATCACCGGCTTTGGCCAGACCGGACCTTACGCGAGCCGCCCCGGCTATGATTTCATGATTCAGGGCATGGGCGGCATCATGGACCTGACGGGAACGCCCGATGGCGACCCGATGAAGGTGGGCGTCGCCTATGCCGATATTTTCACCGGCTTGTACGCCGCCATCGGTATCCAGGCCGCGCTGATCCGCCGCTCCGCGAGCGGCGAAGGCGCTTACATCGACATGTCGCTGCTCGACAGTCAGGTCGGTGTGCTCGCCAATCAGGCGATGAACTACCTGGCGTCGGGCCAGGCGCCCACACGGATGGGCAACCAGCACCCGAACATTGTTCCCTATCGCGTTTTCCCAGTGTCCGACGGTTTCATCATCATCGCCTGTGGCAATGACCGGCAGTGGTGCGACATATGCCGCATTTTCGGTGTGCCGGAACTTGGCGCGGACCCCAGATACGCCACCAATGCGGCGCGCATTGCGAACCGCACTGAGGTCAATGCGCTGGTCGACGGGTTCACCGTGAACTACTCACGCGCCGATTTATTGACGATACTCGAACAGGCCAATGTGCCGGCCGGTCCGATCAACAATGTCGCCGACGTGTTCGCCGACCCGCAGGTCATTCACCGCGCCATGCAGCAGACGCTGCCGCTCGATGGCGCCAATGTCCCGACCGTCCGCTCCCCGATCATGCTTGATGGCGCCGGCATGAGCGCAAGCTCGGCATCGCCAAGGCTGGGTGCACATACCGGCCAAGTGCTTGGAGAATTGGGCTATTCGCAAAGCGAAATTGGCCGGCTGAAGGCCAATGGTGTGACCGGTTAGGGCGTGGCTCCAGTTTGGGAGCTTGAATTACCGCCAACAGACCCGCATCAAGATCAAACCCGTACTTCCGGAATTACCGGGTAACCGGAAATGGGGCAGAAGCTCCCAAGTCAACGCGAATGGCCCGAAGGTGACGTTTGCGACGAAATCGCAGCCGTCAGCTATGCGCCCGCATTTCAGACGTACAACCGACCGCCTCCTGATCTCAATAACGGTCATCCGGTCGGTTGATCAAATTGGCTGGTTTTGGGTCTGAAGCGGGCAGTGTCTGCAACTCACTCGATATCTCATTTGGACCAGGAGCGGAAAAGGATGACGACCATTGCTCATGGCCTGAGTCAACCATTTTCGCGGCAAGATACTCCGGGGTTGCCACGCAATCTCTCCCATCAAAACGCGATGCTAAACCCAGCCTTTGCCGTGTGCAAAACATCGCCGCCGCGGATTTCCGCGTCGTAGCTGGCGCTGGCCTGCCATGTCGGCGAAAAATCCAGGGTGACGCCCGCGCCAATCATGCCGCCAACGCGGTTCGGCTGCAAGCCTGTGACCGCAAACGGCGTGGCGCTGGCGTCGTCCACCATCCGGGCGATAAAGCCGCGCGGGTCGTTCAAGGCGTCATAGGACAGGCGGGCGCGCAGCTCCGGGGTCACTTTCATTCCGGACGACGTCACAATCGTCATCGAAGCCCGTGCGCCGAGATAGAGTTTGAGCGCGTCAATGTTGGCCGCCTCGCCCGAAATCCCAAGGCCCGTGCCGCCGGTCTCGGTGAAAGCGCCGGTGTGAAGATGCGTATAGACGAGGCCTGCCATCGGCTCGATAAAGCTGTCCGGCGAAACATCAAAGCGCCGCGCCGCTTCCAGACCCGCGCTGAAGCTTTGGGCGCTGTAGCTCGACAGGGCCGGCGTTGGCAGCAAAGTCAGCCGCGTGGCGTCAATTCCGGAAAAGCCTGCCGAAACTGCGCCGGTCAGCGTCCATGATCCGGGCCGCCAGCTGGCATAAGCGCCGGTCTT
>JANNRN010000340.1:0-1870 GCA_031401375.1 Phyllobacteriaceae bacterium
CCAGCATTGCTATTGTGGTGCCAAGCTTCATTTCAATCTACCTGTGTTTGAGTCAATCATCTGTCTGGCCGCGGGCAAGACGGCAACCGCTGTGACAACAATAAAGGCCTCAGGTGAGCCCATGCGCACCGATTTCTCGCTTGACGGTTTTGCGACAGCGTGGAACAGGCTTCTCGACCTCACAAAGCAGTAGAGCAGAAAATCCCGGGACGGTTGGCTGGTTGCAAGGAAGTTCAAACAAGGCCATCTCGCGCTACATCGCATGGGGGCCATCGGCCTGGATGGCCAGATCGCGCAGCCATCTGACGGCGGGATCCTCATCGGTTTTCCGATGCCACACGACCGAATAGGGATAATCCGGCACATTGAACGGCAGTTTGAACGATACCAAGCCGCTTTGCCGGGCGTTCGCCGCAAACCGTGAGGGCGCCGACATGATCAGGTCGCTGCCGTGCAGGCAGGCGGCATTTGCGGCAAAGCTCGGCGAAACCAATCCGATCTTGCGCTTCAGGCCGAGTTCGGCAAGCCGTGCGTCCACCGGATTTTGCCGGGAATCAAGAAACGTCACGATGACATGTGGAAAACTCATATATTCGTTGAGTGCGACCCCTCCTTGCTCCGCCTTGATGGCAAGCGGATGTCGGGCGCATACAAGACCGACAAAATGCTCTCTGAACAGTTCTGCAGACAAGAACGGCGATGGCGGCGCGTTTGCGCCCCAAAAGGTCATATCCAGTTCGCCGCTCTCAAGCAGGTCAAGGACGTTCATGCCGAATTGCACGATCTCAAGGCTGCCCGACGGCGCCTGCGCGCGCACTGCGCGCACCAGTCCGGGGACGACCGTCATCATCGAATAATCACTTGCCCCGACCTTGAAACGGCGGACAGTATCGGCTGGACTGAACTCCGGTGCGACGACAATGCGCGCAATCGCGGCGAGAATGTCGCTCACTGGAACGACCATGACATCCGCGCGCGGAGTCAGGACCAAGCCGTCGCGGCCCCGCACGAAAAGAGGGTCGCGTGTGAGCGTCCGCAACCGGTTCAGCGCATGACTCACCGCCGGCTGGCTCAGGGACAGCCTTTCGGCCGCGAGCGTCACGGACCTTGTCCTTGCGACAGCGTCAAATACGACAAGAAGGTTGAGGTCCGCGCGAGGTAAATTCGTTTCGTGCATAGATGTCCCCAACTCGTTTCATTTGATCCGTATCACCGATATGCGCAACAAAGAGGGTGAATTACAATCCAAACGGAAAGGTCGTGCACAGGTTCAACCTCAACGACACGGTGGCGATTTTGATTGATCATGAGGTCGGCGCCAATACTTGAGCGACTTCACCACCGCTGGTGCTGACATCAAGCCAGGAAACCAATGTCAATGTTCAGAGCCCGCTGATGCGGGAACCCAAAGAGACCGCGCCGAGAGGAGTTCGAGACGCGCATCAATCGCAAGGGCGTGGATGACGAGGGTTTCGCCGCCGCGTGCCGCAACACGGGTCCGACGGATTGCGCCGACGCTGTCCAGCGCTGGTTTCCCGAGCCCTAGAGCGCATCAGCATTTCGCGTAAACGCAGATGCGCTCTTAGTTTTGAATTGTCGCTTTGTCCTGCGCTTTTGATGATTCCATCAAAAGCGGAAACGCTTTGAACAAATAGCAACTGCATGAAAACCGAATGAACAAAACTGTTCGCGTCCAGACAGATCATTGACTCAAACACAGGTAGATTGAAATGAAGCTTGGCACAACAATAGCGATGCTGGCCCTGTTCGGCGCACTGACTACGGCAAACGCGCAATCCGAAACCTCGAAAGATGCCGCGACTTCGCAAGCCGCGATCGAAGCCATGGGCGAAGGCTTTACTTCGGGCAT
>JANNRN010000341.1:0-5280 GCA_031401375.1 Phyllobacteriaceae bacterium
GGGCGTACGCCTGAACAGATCGCCGAGGCGCTGGCGCGGTTTTACCGTTCAAGGCTGCCCGCCCCGGAGGACGTTTATGTGCCGTCCGACACGCGCCAACCGCGCGAGCAGCGCGAGGAGCGTCCGCGCGAACCAAGACCCGAGCAGCAAGGAAACCCCGGCGAGGGCACATGGTTTCATCTCGACATCGGCCGCAAGATGAATGCCGACCCGAAATGGCTGCTGCCGATGATCTGCCGAAGGGGCAAGGTGACCAAGCAGGATATCGGCGCGATCCGCATCTTCGACAATGAGACCAAGATCGAGATTTTCGGGGCGGCGGCGGAGAAGTTCGCGCAGGCGGTGAAGAAATCAGTGGGCGGCGAGGACGTCACCTTCACACGGCTCAATGACAAGGCTGATCGCGTAGAAGTGAGCAAACCTGCGCATGCGCCGAAGAAGCCGCATCGTGGATCCAAGCCGTTCGCGCATGGAAAGTTCGAAAAGCCCCTGCATCCGGCCTTTGCGCCGGACGGCGCCGGCGCTGGCAAAAAAACTTTCAAAAAACCGGGCAAACCGCCAAAAACCGGGGGCTAAGTGTCTGTTCAAGAATTCAATGTCGCGAGTCAGATGGTGTGGTTTTGTGAGCACCGGAGCGGAGCGAACTTATGTTCGTGAGCACCGGAGGCGGAAGAAAACCGCATCAGATGGCCGCGAGATTGAATTATGGGACAGACACTAAGGCGGTCAAGGTTAATCAACATGGTAAAGAATGTCTCGCATTTGGGCGCGGCATAAACCGAAAATTTACCATACCGCACAATAATGACTCTGGAATACGACGATTCCGTGCGGACGAAAGAGTTCACCATGTCCAGAGTCACCTTCCTTGCAGTCCTGTTTTCGGCGATTGCCAATTTTGCTTTCGCCGATGATGTGCTGCGGCCAACTCAAGACGACGCCGCCGTCATCAAAGCTGACAGTGAAGCGGCTCCGCTCAAATCGTCGGACTTTTCAAACCGGTGGACCGGCGCGTATGCGGGCATCACGGTCAGCTACACCATGCTGGAAGACAATGCCCCGGCCGAGGCCCATGGCGTCGTCGTCGGCGGCTTTGCCGGCTACAACATGCCGATCATGCAGAATTTTATTGCCGGCTTCGAGGTCGAGTACTCGCATATGGGTCTCGAGTTTGATGACGGATCGGGCGTCGCCGGCCATGACAGTCTGTCCTTGCGGATGCGCGGCGGTTACGCATTCGACCGCTTCTTCGTTTACGGCCTGATTGGAGCCGAGCGCTCAACGGCGACCGCGCCATTTGCGCCTGGGTTCAAGTTCGCCGATACCGCGCTGGTCTATGGCGGCGGCATCGACGTTGCCGTCACTGACAGGATCGCCCTTGGCGTCGAGTATACGCGCTCGTCTTACAAGGAATTCGACTTCCCGACCTTCCCGATCCCTGTCGATGTGACGACGCAGAAAATCAACATGCGTCTTTCATTCAAGTTCAACTGATCTTCCCGCAAGGTCTCAACGAATGGCGTGGCCCCGGTCACGCCATTATGCTTTGGGCTAATGAAATGCGCATTGCGACTTCAAAAAACTCAGCATAGTCTCCCAACCGGAAGTGATTTCCTGGGAGGAGAATGAATGTCCAAAATTGCCATGACCGTCAACGGACGAAAGGTCTCTGCGGACGTTGAAGACCGTACGCTGCTTGTCAACTTTTTGCGTGAAGATCTTGGACTGACCGGAACGCATGTGGGGTGCGACACGTCGCAATGCGGCAGTTGCGTCATTCATGTGGACGGCAAAGCGGTCAAGTCCTGCACCCTGCTTGCCGTTCAGGCGTCAGGCTCAACAATCATGACCATTGAGGGGCTGGCAGGCAGCGGCGACCTGCACCCGATCCAGGCAGCGTTTCGCGAACATCACGGATTGCAATGCGGCTTCTGCACGCCCGGCATGATCATGGCGGCGGCAGACATGATTGCCCGCTATCCGGCGGGCCTCGACGAGGCAACGGTGCGGGCGGAACTTGAAGGCAATATCTGCCGCTGCACAGGCTATCACAACATTGTCAAAGCCATTCTCGCCGCGTCGAAGACGATGGGCAAGTCTGCGAAGACGAAGAAGGCGGCGTGAGGGAAAAAGCGAATAGGGAGTAGCGAATAGCGAGTGGGGAAAATTGAGATTCCCGCGCACCGTTCGCGCCAAATTCTTTCTACTCGCTATTCGCTACTCCCTATTCGCTTCTATCAAATCGTTAAATATTTTCGGGAGGAAAATCATCATGGGACTAGAGGGAATCGGCGCCAGTGTGCTGCGCAAGGAAGACCGGCGCTTTATCACCGGCAAAGGCCGCTACACTGACGACATGGTCGTGCCTGGCATGAAGCACGCGCATTTCGTGCGCTCGCCGCACGCCCATGCCGCGATCACCAAAATCGACATTAAAGAAGCGATGGCCATGCCCGGCGTCATCGCCGTGCTCGCTGGCAAGGAACTAAAGGCCGACAAGATCGGCAACCTCATTTGCGGCTGGATGATCCATTCCAAGGATGGCTCGCCGATGAAAATGGGGGCGTGGTCACCGCTCGCGGTTGACACAGTGCGCTATGTGGGTGACGCGGTGTGCATCGTGATTGCCGACACCAAAGGCGAGGCGCGCGACGCCGCCGAACTCGTCAACATCACCTACAAGGTGAAGAAAGCCGTTTCCGAGGCCGTCGATGCTCTCAAGCCCGGCGCGCCGCAGCTGCACCCGGAAGCGGCGGGCAATCTGATTTTCGATTGGGAGATCGGCGATTCGAAAGCGGTTGAGGCGGCGTTCAAGAAAGCGGCGCATGTCACCAAAATGGACATCCGCAACAACCGTCTGATCCCGAACGCCATGGAGCCGCGCGCAACGCTCGGCGTCTATGATGCGGGCGAAGACCACTATACCTGCTGGACAACGTCGCAGAACCCGCATCTGGCCAGACTGGTGATGAGCGCATTCTATAATGTGGCGCCCGAGAACAAGCTCCGCGTCATCGCACCGGATGTCGGCGGCGGCTTTGGCTCAAAGATTTACATCTATCCGGAAGAAATCGTCTGTCTGTGGGCCTCGAAGAAAACCGGCGTTCCGGTGAAATGGAATTCGGACCGCACGGAAGCCTTCCTCACCGATGCGCATGGCCGCGACCATGTCACCCATGCGGAAATGGCCTTCGACAAGGACAACAACATCCTTGCTTTCAAGACAGACACGATCGCCAATCTCGGCGCCTATATGTCGCTGTTCTCGTCAGTGACGCCAACCTATCTGCATGCGACGCTTCTGTCGGGCCAGTACAACATCCCGGCCATTCACTGCAACGTGCGCACGGTCTACACCAATACCGCACCGGTGGACGCCTACCGCGGCGCCGGGCGGCCGGAGGCGACCTACTCCATCGAGCGCATGATGGAAACGGCGGCGCGCGAGCTCGGCGTTTCCCCGGCGGACCTGCGGCGGCAGAATTTCATCCGCTCTTTCCCGCATCAGACCCCTGTCATCTTTTGCTATGACGCCGGTGATTTTGACGCTTCGCTCGACGCGGCGATGAAGGCGTCCAACTATGCGGGCATCGACAAGCGCAAGAAGGAAGCCGCCAAGCGCGGCAAGCTGCGCGGCATCGGGATGAGCTGCTACATCGAAGGCTGCGGCATTGCGCCGTCGGCGGCGGTGGGCTCGCTCGGCTCGGGCATTGGCCTATGGGAGTCCGGCGAGGTCCGCGTCAACGCGGTTGGCACGGTCGAAGTCCTCACCGGCTCGCACAGCCACGGCCAGGGCCACGAGACGACCTTCGCGCAACTTGTGTCTGATCGCTTTGGCATTCCCGGCGCCAATGTCTCCGTGGTCCATGGCGATACCGACAAGGTGCAGATGGGCATGGGCACCTATGGTTCACGCTCCGGCGCGGTTGGCATGTCGGCAATCGTCAAGGCGCTCGACAAGGTGGAAGCCAAGGCCAAGAAGATCGCCGCGCATCTCCTGGAAGCGGACGAAGGCGACATTGTCATCGAGAACGGTGAACTGAAGGTCGCGGGCACCGACAAGAAGGTGCCGTGGTTCCAGATGGCGCTGGCGGCATATACGGGTCACAATTTGCCCGCGGGCATGGAGCCGGGCTTGAAGGAGGGTGCGTTCTACGACCCGACGAACTTCACCTTCCCGGCCGGGTGTTACATTTGCGAGGTGGAAGTCGATCCGGACACCGGCACGACGGAAATCATCCAGTTCGTTGCCGCCGACGATTTTGGCAAGATCATCAACCCGATGATCGTCGAAGGTCAGGTGCATGGCGGCATCGCGCAGGGCATCGGCCAGGCGCTGCTTGAAAACGCCCAGTATGACGCGTCCGGGCAATTGCTGACGGCAAGTTACATGGATTATTGCATGCCAAGGGCGCATGATCTGCCGTCATTCAAGGTATCGACGACCGAGACCTTGTGCCCGAGTAATCCGCTCGGCATCAAGGGTTGCGGCGAGGCGGGCGCCATTGGCTCACCCCCTGCCCTGATCAACGCAATTACCGACGCCATCGGCAATAACAATCTCACCATGCCGGCAACGTCAGAAAGAGTCTGGGCGGCGATTCGGGCGGCAAAGAACTGAGAGCGGGAGGAACCCCAAATGTATCAAACAAATTACCACCGCGCCTCATCCGTGGCCGATGCCGTCAAGCTCATCAAAAAGGCGGAAGACGGCAAGTTGCTCTCGGGCGGCATGACGCTGATACCGACCATGAAACAGCGCCTGGCCTCGCCGAGCGACCTTGTTGATCTGACCCACATCGCCGATCTGACGGGCATCAAGGTGTCCGGCAAGAATGTGACAATCGGCGCGGCCACCACCCATGCCGACGTCGCCGGCAGCGACAAGCTGCGCAAGGTTTGCGCGGCATTGGCCGGCCTTGCCGCGCATATCGGCGATCCGCATGTGCGCAATCGCGGCACTATCGGCGGCTCCATTTCCAACAATGACCCGGCGGCGGACTATCCGGCGGCGCTGTTGGCGCTCGACGCCACCATTGTCACCGACAAACGATCGATTGCGGCGGACAAGTTCTTCAAGGGTCTGTTTGAAACAAGTCTGAAGGACGGCGAAATCGTCACCGCGGTCACCTTCACTGCGCCGGCCAAGGCGGGATATTCGAAGTTTCCCAACCCCGCTTCACGATATGCAATGACCGGCGTCTTCGTCGCCAAACAGAAGGATGGCGCAAGGGTTGCGGTGACGGGCGCAGGCGATGACGGTGTTTTCCGTCACAAGGG
>JANNRN010000342.1:0-3692 GCA_031401375.1 Phyllobacteriaceae bacterium
GTCGCCAGCTCGGCAAAATGATGCGCCGGCGCGGGGCGGACCTGGTCAAGGCCGAATTCGCTCGAGATCAGCGAGCCATGTCCAAGGCTTGGCATGGCGGCGCGAAGGTTCAGCGCCCGGTCAAAGTCCGTCCCGCCAACATGCACGCCGTGGCTCGCCAGCACGTCGTTTTGGCGCGCGCTTTTCGTTGCGCCTTCAGGCGAGACCCGCACCAGTGAAAAATCCGACGTGCCGCCGCCCGCGTCAATCACCAGCGCCAGTTCCTCGCATTGGCAAGTCTGCTCGTAGTCCAGCGCCGCCGCTACCGGCTCATACTGGAATTCCACATGGGCAAACCCCTGCGCCCGCGCCGCCGTCTCCAGCGCCGTCTGCGCAGCGCGGTCGGCCTGCGCATCGCCGTCAACGAAGAAAACCGGGCGTCCAATTACCGCCGCCTTGATCTCTTCACCCGCCCGCGCCTCCGCCGCCCGCTTCAAATGCCCGATAAACAGCCCGATAATCTCGCCAAACGTCACATTGCGCCCGCCAATTCGGGTCTTGTCATTGATCAGCGAACTGCCGAGCACGCTTTTCATCGAGCGCATGAAACGGCCGCCATGCTCGTCCACGTAACGCTCCACCGCTGCCCGCCCAAAGTGCGCGCGCCCGCCTTCGGCCTCGAAAAACACCGCGCTTGGAATGCTCAGATGATCGCCCTCAAGCGCAATCAGCGCCGCGCCGTCCGACCGTTTGATCCCGACGGTCGAGTTGGACGTTCCAAAGTCGATGCCGAAGGCGGGCTGGCGCAAGGCTTACAGCTTCACCGGCACTTCAAACGGCACGCCTTCAAACGCTTCTTCTCCGCGCCCGATGGCATTGATCGCGTCAACCATCTTGCCGCCGCGCTTCAGGATTTCATCGGCAAAACCGATCAGCCTGATATTGGGCGTCGCGGTCGGGGCGCGGCGGCGCAGTTCCATTGCCAGTTCATGTTCATCAAGCCCGGAATTAAGTGTCAGCGCCGAAATGTAGGCGGCTGCGGTCGAGCGCGATATTCCGGCATAGCAATGCACGACCATCGGCGCTTTGCGGTCCCATTCCCGCGCCCACCGGATGATTTCGTGCACATGGTGCTCCGCGGGGGCCACCATGCCTTCGACTGGTTCGATAATGTCGTTGAATCCAAGGAACAGATGGTCGTGTGGCGCAATTTCGTCCGGCCGCACCACCAGCGTCGCCGAGTTGATCAGCGTCAGCACCCGTCGCGCGCCGTGTTCGCGCACTGTGTCGTGCAATTTGGCCAGCGAAGAGACGATGATTTTGGGCATGGGGTTCCTTCAGGCCTGACGGCCGATATCAAGTGCGTTGAAGCGCTGCAAAAAAGCCTTCTGCGCCTTTAGGGCGGGAAGGGGAGAAAGGTCAAACATGTCGGGCGAGAATCCGCGCGGCCGGCCAAAAAACTTGACTGCTTCGCCAAGCGCAAATCCCGCCAGCTTTGTTGCCTCGAAATAGGCGACGACCGCATCGGCGCGCTTGATCTGGTTCTTCAAGCTGGCGCCTGTCTCGGCGGGAAGCGAAAACCGCAGGTGAATGGCCGTTTGCAGCCGGTTTTCGACAAGCTTGTACCCGCCGCCAACCACCGCCTTGAACGGCGAGATCATGTCGCCGATCACATATTCGGGCGCATCATGCAAAAGCGCGGTGAGCCGCGCCATCGGTGTGGCGCCGGGTTGCAGGCGCGAGAACACGTCTTCGACCAGCAGCGAATGCTGCGCCACCGAAAACGCATGATTTCCATTGGTTTGCCCGTTCCACCGCGCCACCCGCGCCAATCCGTGCGCAATATCATCGATCTCGACATCAAGGGGCGACGGGTCGAGGAGATCGAGCCGCCGGCCTGAAAGCATGCGTTGCCACGCACGGGCGCTCATTCGCCTTCCTTTCCGGTTGAAGGCCAGCCGAATGAAACGCGCGGCGGCAGCGTCAGGCTGACGGGAACGCCGGCGGCAAGAATTTCCAGCCCCGCCTTGATCGCATCGCCCGCCTTGTCGATCCGCACCAGCGCCAGTGCCTTCTCGCCCGCAGCGGTCCCGAGCGTCCCGATACTGCGCCCGCCCGCCGTCAGCTCGGTGCGCGGCGACAAAGGAGCGGCGCCTGTCGCGATCAGCACCCGCCGCCGTGCGGTGCCGCGATGCTGCATGCGGGAGACGACTTCCTGCCCGACATAGCAGCCCTTGGCGAACGAAACGCCGCCGATCTGGTCGAGATTGACATCATGCGCAAAAGCCTCGCCCAGGGCATAGTCGCTGACGCCTTCCGCGACACCATGTTGAATGCGCGCAAGATCATAGCGGCTTTCGCCCGCATCTTTCGTGGACAAAGCCGCATAGTGCCGCCTCATCGCCGCTTCGCGGGGAAAGCGCCGGTCCGTCAAGCCGTCAACTGTCATGGCCCCGTTGTCGGACGATCCGGAATCACTTTGAAAACTTGCCGCCACAACAGCTTGATCCTGCACATCAATTTCGACTTTTGCCCGCAGCCGGTAAAACGTCAGCCGTTTGGCAAAATCCGCCGCAATGGCCGCACTGCAGTCAAGCAAAAACCCGGTGCCGTCACGGCTCACCAGAAAGTCAAACAGAATTTTCCCCTGCGGGCTCAGCAATGCACCCGCAGTCAATTCGCCTGCCGCAAGGCCTTCAATATCCGGCGTCACCAGATTGTGCAGGAAATGCTGCGCGTCTGGTCCGGATATGCGGATCAGCGATCGGCCGGGGAGGTTGGAAACGGGCATGAACCGCCTTTTCCTTGCAATTGGAATTCCCGCTAACTAAGCCTGAGAGGGTCTAACGGCAAGGGTGGATGCACAGATGAACTTCGATCTCGTTCTCAAAGGCGGCACGGTCGTCAATCACGACGGAACAGGTGTTCGTGATATCGGCATCAGCAACGGCCGCATTGCGGCTTTGGGAAATCTTGCGCGCCAATCAGCTGGCGAGACCATCGATTGCACCGGCCTCCACATCCTGCCCGGCGTCATCGACAGTCAGGTGCATTTTCGCGAACCCGGCCTTGAACACAAGGAAGACCTCGAATCCGGCTCACGCGCTGCCGTTTTGGGCGGTGTGACGGCAGTGTTTGAAATGCCCAATACCAAACCGCTCACCACCAGCGAAGAAACGCTCGCCGACAAAGTCCGCCGGGCGCGCCATCGCATGCATTGCGATTTTGCCTTCTGGGTCGGCGGCACCCGCGAAAACGCGTCCATCGCCGGCGAGCTGGAGCGTCTTCCCGGCGCGGCGGGCATCAAGGTTTTCATGGGTTCGTCAACGGGTGACCTTCTGGTGGAAGACGATGAAGGCGTTGAATCCATTTTGAGAAACACCCGCCGCCGCGCGGCGTTTCACTCCGAAGACGAGCTTCGCCTGCGCGAACGGGCGCATCTGCGCGTTGTCGGCGATCCGCTTTCCCATCCAGTTTGGCGCGACGAAATCACTGCCCTGCGCTGCACCGAGCGGCTTGTCGCCATTGCGCGGCGCGCAAGTGCCCGCATTCATGTTCTGCATATATCAACCGCCGAAGAGATCGCCTTCCTCAGTGCGCACAAGGACGTTGCGACCTGCGAGGCGACGCCCCATCATCTGACCCTGTCGACCGACGAGCATGCCCGCCTTGGCACGCTGATGCAGATGAACCCGCCGGTGCGCAACAACGCG
>JANNRN010000343.1:0-6910 GCA_031401375.1 Phyllobacteriaceae bacterium
CAGACCGTCGAAAGCGAAGCGAAGGCCGCTTTGGCAAAGGCGCTGGAGGTCGAGCGCATGTCGCGTGACGCCGCCAGGGAAGCCGTGCGGCGCGTTGGAGCGGCAAGAGACGCACTGGCGGCGGCGGAACGTGCGGCGGGCGAGTTGTCAAGCCGGGCAGCGGTGCTGAGCGATGCGCGCGCGCGGCTGAACGGCGACCACACAGAAGCCGAAAAGGCGTTGAATGAGGCCGCCGCCGGACTATTGGCCGCCCCGGAGCTCACCGAAATTTCGTCCCGCCTTTCAGGGATTTCCGCGGAAGTTGCGGGCGACCGCGCAGCGCTATCTGAGGCGCGGGCAGCCTATGACGGCATGAAGCGGGAGGCTGACGCGCGCGACAAGCGGCTGCAGACAATTGCCGGCGACCGCGCCAACTGGCTGCAGCGCGGCGAAAATGCCGGCGCGCAAATCGCAACGCTGAGCGAGCGGCGCACGGAGGCCGCAAAGGAACTGGCTTTGATCGAAGACGCGCCGGACGAGATCGACGCGCGCCGCCGCGCTTTGCTCTCGCAGCTCTCGCAAGCCGAACTTTTGCGCCAGGAAGCCGCTGACAAGCTGCAGAGCGCGGAGAACCGGCAGCGCGAGCTTGACCGGGCGGCAAATGAGGCGAACCAGAAGTTGTTTGAATCGCGCGAGGACCGCGTGCGCGGCGAGGAACGGCTGGCCTCCGCGCAGGAGAGGCGCACTGAGGTGGAAGCGCGCATTCGCGACGTCGCGCAATGCGAACCGCATGAAGCAATCAGACTGACCGGGCTTGGCCCCGATGACCCGCTGCCGCAGGTGGACGAGACCGAACGGTTGCTTGAACGGCTGAAAGTCGAGCGTGAGCGGCTGGGCGCAGTCAACCTTCGCGCCGAAGAGGAACAAGCTGAACTCTCGGAGCGCTACGACACGATCAATGTCGAGCGCGAGGACATTGTCGAGGCGATCAAGAAATTGCGCCAGGCGATTCAAAGCCTCAACAAGGAAGGCCGCGACCGGCTTCTGGCGGCATTTGACGTGGTCAACGTTCATTTCCAGAAACTGTTCACGCATCTGTTCGGCGGCGGCACCGCAGAATTGCAACTGGTCGAGAGCGATGATCCGCTCGAAGCCGGCCTTGAAATTCTCGCCCGCCCGCCCGGCAAGAAGCCGACGACCATGACGCTGCTTTCAGGCGGCGAGCAGGCGCTGACCGCCATGGCGCTGATTTTCGGCGTTTTCCTCACCAATCCTGCGCCGATCTGCGTGCTCGATGAAGTCGATGCCCCGCTTGACGATCACAATGTCGAGCGCTTCTGCAATCTGATGGATGAAATGGCCGCTTCGACCTCGACCAAATTCGTCATCATCACCCACAACCCGATCACCATGGCCCGCATGAACCGGCTGTTCGGCGTGACCATGGCCGAACAGGGCGTGAGCCAATTGGTGAGCGTCGATCTGGAGATGGCGGAGCGGATCAGGGAGGCGGGTTGAGGGCTAAGCCAGCCGCCGGGTTTTCCGGCGGCCGTTTTTGCGCCATTCGCCATACGGACCTTTGGTCACAGCACGAAATCCGTGCCGGTGAGTTGGGCCAGGTTGACATTGTTGACCGTCAGAACGTCGCCATTGCCGAAATCAAACACCACGTTGGCGCCGACCTGATCGGCGAAGGCCTTGGCGGCGTTTGCGTTGGTGAAGTCATAGGCGGTGAGGTCGATCCGGTCGGAGCCGTCGGCAAAGTCTGCAATAATGTCGCGGTCATCGCCGATTTCGAAGACAAACTGGTCAAAACCCGCGCCGCCGAACATGCGGTCATTGCCGGTTCCACCTTCGAGTATGTCGTTGCCGATGCCGCCGATCAACAGATCAGCGCCCGCATCGCCGACCAGTTCATCATTGCCGCTGCCGCCATTCAAGACGTCGTTTCCGAGGCCACCTTCGATCTTGTCATTGCCGGCATCGCCAAAGAGGGAGTCATTTCCAGCGCCGCCCTCGACCTTGTCATCGCCGTTGCCGCCGCGAATGAGGTCATTGCCAAGGCCGCCCTCAAGGTCATCCACCCCGTCGCCGCCATCGATGACGTCGTCTCCGGCGCCGCCGTCAACCTTGTCATTGCCAAGACCGCCATAGATCAGGTCGTTGCCCCCGAGGCCTTCAATGATGTCATTGCCCGCCAAGCCGAAAATGACATCGGCAAGCCCGGTCCCCTGAATTTTGTTTGAAAGATTGGTTCCAACGTTTCTCGCCATGGTTCTCGCTCCTGTTTGGTCTGAGTGTTTCAATGGCGTCAGGTTGCAACACGTCGTCTGACAGGGCGCTGACAGCCATTGTCAGCGGATCGTCAGGGGGCGAGCCTGGCCGGCAATTATGCCGCGGCCGTGTGGCGCGGGGAAAAATGTCAAGGTTCCCTCGTCAGCGCTAATCGTCGCGCCGCGATTTTCTTGTTGCATTGCACCATTGGACAATGGCACGAATGCCGCGAGGAGATCGCGCGTGCCGCATGTCATTTACAGTTTTGGCGCCGGAAAAGCCGATGGTTCGGCCGCCGAAGTCGATTTACTCGGGGCAAAGGGCGCCGGGCTCCATGAAATGTCGGCGAACGGCTTTCCGGTTCCGCCAGGATTCACCATTACGACCAAGGCCTGCCGCTACTTTCTCGGCAATGGACGGCAATTGCCGGCGGGCCTCGATGAGACTCTCGCCAAAGCTCTGTCCAAGGTCGAAGCGCTGACCGGCCGCAGGTTCGGCGGCGCCAGAAAACCCTTGCTGGTTTCGGTGCGCTCTGGCGCGCGCGCCTCGATGCCCGGCATGATGGACACGGTCCTCAATGTCGGCCTCAACGACGACACGGTTGTCGCGCTGGCTGAGGACGCCGGCGACGAACGCTTTGCCTATGACTGCTACCGCCGCTTCATCCAGATGTATGGCGATGTGGTGATGGGTCTGGACCAGGAAGTCTTCGAGGAGATTTTGGAGGACGAGCGGGCAGGGCGCGGCTGCGAACTGGATACCGAACTCACCGCCGCGCATTGGAAGGAAATCATTCCCCGGTTCAAGGCGACAATTCACGATGAACTCGGCCTGCCATTTCCGCAAGACCCGAACGAACAGCTTCGCGCCGCAATCGAGGCTGTGTTTTCCTGCTGGACCAGCCCGCGCGCCGGAGCTTATCGGCGCATGCACAACATTCCGGAAGACTGGGGCACGGCTGTCACCGTGCAAGCCATGGTCTTTGGCAATATGGGCAGCGATTCGGCAACGGGTGTGGCCTTCACCCGCAATCCGGCTACCGGCGAAAAGACATTGGTTGGCGAGTTCCTCGTCAATTCACAGGGTGAAGAGGTGGTTTCCGGCACCCGCGCGACGCAACATGTCACCGAGAACGCGCGAATTGTCGCCGGTTCCGACAAGCCTTCCCTTCAAAAGCTGATGCCGGATGTCTTCGCCGAATTGGCGACGGTCTGCAGCCATCTGGAACGTCACTATCTTGATGCGCAGGATATCGAGTTCACCGTAGAACGCGGCCGTCTCTGGGTGCTGCAGACACGTCCGGCCAAGCGCACGGCCCGCGCGGCAATGAAGATCGCCGTGGACATGGCCGACGAAGGACTGATCACGTCGCGCGATGCCGTCGTGCGCATCGACCCGGCTTCACTTGACCAGCTCCTGCATCCGACCATTGATCCTCATGCCGAGCGCCATCAAATCGGAACCGGCATGCCGGCCTCTCCGGGCGCGGCTTCCGGAGAAATCGTGTTTTCCTCCGACGAAGCGGAACGGCGGCGGGCGGAGGGGCGAAAGGTCATACTGGTTCGCATTGAGACGAGCCCGGAGGATGTTCATGGCATGCATGCCGCAGACGGCGTTCTGACAACACGCGGCGGCATGACAAGCCATGCCGCCGTTGTCGCGCGCGGCATGGGCAAACCATGCGTTACAGGCGCTGGAACCATTCGCATCGACTATGTGAAAGGCTTGATGGTGGCGCAGGGCCAGGAGTTCAAGCGCGGCGACATCATCACGATTGACGGCGGGCTGGGGCACATCCTGAAAGGCGTTGTGCCGCTTTTGCAGCCCGAGTTCACCGGCTACTTCGGCAGGATCATGCAATGGGCCGACGGCATTCGCCGCATGAAGGTGCGCAGCAACGCCGACACACCCGCCGATGCGCGCACAGCGCGCGCATTTGGCGCCGAAGGCATCGGTCTATGCCGGACCGAGCACATGTTTTTCGGCGCCGAGCGCATTGTTGCTATGCGGGAAATGATCGTCGCCGCCAATGAGGCTGAACGCCGTGCGGCATTGGCGAAACTCCTGCCGATGCAACGGGCCGACTTTGTCGAGCTTTTCGAAATCATGGCCGGCTTGCCCGTGACCATCAGGTTGCTTGATCCGCCTCTGCACGAGTTTTTGCCGAAGGAACCGGATGAACTCGCTGAAGTGGCGGCCGCCATGGGCATGCCGGTTGAAAAAATGCGCGAACGCATGAACTCGCTTTACGAATTCAACCCGATGCTGGGCCATCGCGGCTGCCGCCTTGCCATCAGTTATCCGGAAATCTCCGAAATGCAGACACGGGCAATTTTTGAAGCCGCCATCGAGGCGGGAAAATCAACCGGAAAACACGTCGTTCCCGAGATCATGGTGCCGCTGGTTTCGCTCATGAAAGAACTCGACTTCGTCAAGGCGCGGATCGATGCGGTCGCGCGCGAGGTCATGGACGAAAACGGCGTCAAGATCGATTACATCGTCGGAACGATGATCGAATTGCCCCGCGCTTGCGTGCGGGCAGGGGTTATCGCGGAAGCTGCGGAGTTTTTCTCATTCGGCACCAACGACCTAACCCAGACGACGTTCGGCATTTCCCGCGACGATGCGTCGGCGTTTTTGCCGACTTACCAGCAAAAGGCGATCATTGACCGCGACCCGTTCATCACGCTTGACCGGGTTGGCGTCGGCGAACTCGTAAAAATGGCGGTTGAGCGCGGACGCGCGACCAGGCCTGACATCAAGCTTGGAATCTGCGGCGAGCACGGCGGTGAGCCGGAGTCGATTGCGTTTTTTGAGGAAACCGGGCTCGATTACGTTTCGTGCTCGCCGTTCCGCGTTCCGGTGGCGCGTCTTGCCGCCGCGCAGGCGACCATCCGGCGATAGCCCCGGATCCAGATCGAGGACCCCGTGCGCGCTACATCCTGAAGCGCGTCACCACGTCCAGATAAGCCTCGCCAAGCCTGAAGAAATGCGCCGTTTCCGGCGTTTCCGGTTGCAGGTCAATCGCGCCGCCTGCGTCATCAAGGGTCGCAAGGACCACCGTCGATCCGGCTTCCGTCGGAAGCATCACCAGCGCTGCGCGTTGGAATGGGAGGGAGGCGGGCGCCGGGACATGAAACAGAAGTTCGCCGTCAACGCTCGCGGCAGCGCACAGAACGCTCTCCTCAAAGCCGGTCTGAAGCACGTCCTGGGCATCCAGGGCAAGCATCAGCTCCACAGCTTCCAGTTCGATCAAATCGCCGGGCACTGCCAGTTCGCCTGGCGCAAAAGCGCTTGTGCCTTCAAGTTCTTGTGGCATGGATCTACTCCTATTCATGCCCCCGCAATCGGATGCTTGCGAGCAAGAAGTGGCAAGAATGGGGCAACGCGAGTGTTTTGACCTTGACGCTCTGAACGCCTAGAGACTTTGCCGGCACACTGGAAACACCTGGACCGGCATCAACTGCATCATGATACCAAAGCAATTTCAACGAGATGTTTCCTTTGCAGCATGGGCTGGCGTGCGCCTTGCCGGCTTCGCACTCACCCTGTTCCTGCTCGCTGGCGTGCTCCATCGGCTGGGCTTCCTGACGACTTCCCACCTTCTGGCAACACTGGCCGTGGCCGGACTGGCGGCGCTTGTGGCGGTTGGCCTGTCGGCAATGGGTTTTCACAGCCTTTGGAAACATGGATCAGTAGCGGGCAAACGATCTGTACTGGCGCTGGTGTTGTCGAGCGCTGTCCTGGTTCCATTTGGCCTTGCCGCGTACAGGTCCACGGTGCGTCCTCATCTCTCGGATATTTCAACCGATCTTTCCGATCCGCCGCTCCTGATTGACACAAGGCAATCCGGGCTTAACGCCGCAATGCAGACGGCGGCATATCCGGAAGTGAGCGGCCGGCGCTATGATATCACCACGGACAGGGTGGCGCCCTATGTTGACAAACTGATTGACGAGGCTGGGTGGAAACCTGTGAGCCGCAGCGCAGAGGGCAATCAGACAGGTGAAATCCTGATCGAACTTGATGCGAAGACGCTGATTTTCGGCTTCACCGATTCAGTCGTCATCAGGGTGACAGATGAAGGGCGAACCACATTCGTGGACATGCGCTCCCGATCGGATTTCGGGGACAATGACCTCGGCGCAAATGCAGCCCGGATCACCGCGTTCTTGCAGGCGCTTGACCTCCTGGTCGCCACGGGGCCGGTGGTTCAGCCCGGAAAATAGCGGGTTCCAAGCGTTGCCGGTCCGTCAGAACCTATCAGGCCGCGATCTTTCAAGTCTTCAAGATGGGCGAGCACTGACAATGCCGCCGCGCCTTGAAGCTGCGGATTGATGCCGCGATAGATCGCTGCGACGATGTGTTCAATTCGGGTGTCTCCCTGGCGGATGCGTTGCAGAACGGCGCACTCCCTCAGCTTTCGATGCGTTCTGAGCGCCTTCACAAAAGTCTTGGGGTTGGTGATTTCACCGCCATGGCCCGGCAGGTAGAGACGTTCCCTGCGTTGCAGAAGCGTGTCGAGCGAGGCCATGTATTGCGACATCGAGCCATCAGGCGGGGCGACAATGGTGGTCGACCACGCCATGACATGATCCCCGGTGAACAGAATGCCGGTTCCCGCAAGCGCAAACGCACAGTGATTTGCGGTATGGCC
>JANNRN010000344.1:0-7497 GCA_031401375.1 Phyllobacteriaceae bacterium
AATGCCCTGTGCGGCTTTTGTCTCGGGCGACGCCGCCATTGCTTCCAGCGCCTTTCCGCCATCGGTGAGCGAGCCGGCATAAAGATGCCGGGTGAGGATGTCATTGACCTCGCCGGATATTGCCGGAGCAGTGCTGCACAGCAAAAGTGCGGCGGAACACATCAGGTTGCGCATGTGAATTCCTCTCAAACTGCGCCTGAGCGGACCCTGTACCGGCCCATCGGCGCTTCGGCGAAAAGGCATCCTTGCATGAAAACCGGCGCGCTTCAAAAACGAAAACCCCGCCGGATCGCTCTGGCGGGGTTTTCAGTTTGTTGCGTTAACGCATTCTAATGCGCCAGCACCGCCAACAGCAGCAAGGCCACGATATTGGTGATCTTGATGGCCGGGTTGACCGCTGGGCCTGCCGTATCCTTGTACGGATCGCCGACCGTGTCGCCGGTGACGGAGGCCTTGTGGGCTTCCGAACCCTTCATGTGCTTGACGCCGTCCTTGTCGGTGAAACCGTCCTCGAACGACTTCTTGGCATTGTCCCAGGCGCCGCCGCCCGAGGTCATCGAGATGGCGACGAAAATGCCGTTGACGATGACGCCCAAGAGTGATGCGCCGAGCGCGGCAAAGGCCGAGGCCTTGGAGCCGGAGATCAGCAAGACGCCGAAATAGACGACGATGGGCGCCAGAACCGGCAGGAGCGAGGGAATGATCATTTCCTTGATCGCGGCCTTGGTCAGGATGTCCACGGCGCGCGCGTAATCGGGACGGTCGGTTCCGGCCATGATGCCCGGCTTTTCCTTGAACTGGCGGCGCACTTCTTCCACGATGGAGCCAGCGGCGCGGCCGACGGCTGTCATGGCGATGCCGCCGAACAGGTAGGGAATGAGGCCGCCGAAGATCAAGCCTGCGACCACGTAAGGATTGGACAGGTCAAACGAAATCTCGCCGATGCCCTTGAAGTAAGGATAGAGCGTCGAGCCGTCGGCATTCGCCTGTGCGGCGAAGAACTTCAGATCGTTCGAATAGGCCGCGAACAGAACCAGCGCGCCAAGGCCCGCCGAACCGATCGCATAGCCCTTGGTGACGGCCTTGGTCGTGTTGCCGACGGCGTCAAGCGCGTCGGTGGCGTGGCGCACTTCCTTGGGCATGCCGGACATTTCAGCGATGCCGCCCGCGTTATCAGTGACCGGCCCGAAAGCATCAAGCGCAACGATCATGCCGGCAAGGCCAAGCATGGCGGTGACGGCGATGCCGGTGCCAAACAGGCCCGCCAGCTGGTAGGTCGAGATAATGCCGCCGACGATCACCAGCGCCGGAAGCGCGGTTGATTCAAGCGAGACGGCCAAGCCTTGGATGACGTTTGTGCCATGGCCCGTCACCGACGCCTGCGCAATAGAATTGACCGGGCGTTTGCCGGTGCCGGTGTAATATTCGGTGATGACGACGATCAGGGCCGTCACAAGAAGACCGACAAGGCCGCACAAGAACAGGTTCCAGCCGGTGATTGTCTGGCCGTCCACAACGCCAATATCGCCCCAGCCGACGGTCATCGAAGTTGCGCCGCCGATGCCGATGATCGACAGAAGGCCGGTGACAATCAGGCCCTTGTAAAGCGCGCCCATGATCGATCCGTTTGCGCCGAGTTTGACGAAAAGCGAGCCGATGATTGAAGTGATGATGCAGGCGCCGCAGATAACCAGAGGGTAGACCATGACCGCATCGAGAACGTCGGTTCCGGCAAAGAAGATCGCGCCGAGAACCATGGTGGCGACGACCGAGACGGCGTAGGTTTCGAACAGGTCAGCCGCCATGCCGGCGCAGTCACCGACATTGTCGCCAACGTTATCGGCAATCGTGGCAGGATTGCGTGGGTCGTCTTCCGGTATTCCAGCTTCCACCTTGCCGACCAGATCGCCGCCGACATCCGCACCCTTGGTGAAAATGCCGCCGCCAAGACGGGCGAAGATCGAGATGAGCGATGCGCCAAAGCCGAGCGAGACCAGCGCGTCAATGACCGGGCGTTCGTCCGGGAAATAGCCTGCGATTTCCGTGAGATACCAGTAATACATGACGACGCCCAAGAGCGCCAAGCCCGCCACCAGCATGCCGGTGATCGCGCCGGACTTGAAGGCAATCTCAAGCCCGCCCGCCAGCGACTTCGACGCCGCCTGCGCGGTGCGTACATTGGCGCGCACCGAGACATGCATGCCGATAAAGCCCGCAAGGCCGGAAAGCACGGCGCCGATCAGGAAGCCGACGGCGGACGTTGCCGACAGGAGATACCACATGATGGCGAAAACCGGCACGCCGACAATGGCGATGGCGGTGTACTGCCGCGCCAGATAGGCCTTGGCCCCCTCGCGGATGGCGCCGGCGATTTCCTGCATGCGCGCGCTGCCCTGATCGGCTGCAAGCACCGACCGTGTCGCCCAGATGGCGTAAATGACAGACACGAGTCCGCAGGCAATGACGAAAAACAATGGACTGAAAGTCATAGCCAATTCCCTGGTTTGCCCGAAAGATCCCCTCCCCGGGCCGTTTCATTGTGCTCGATTCGTGGAAAGACGAATGTGGAAAGCATGGCGCGGCTTATGCGAAACCGCTTGGGAAAGGTCAAGGTTCGCCAGCGGGCGGGTCAGGTTTGAATCGATTTAGTTCAGATTATCAACTCAATTTGCAGTGCAAAGCGCCTCGCCGATGGCTTCCAGCCGGCTGATTGTCGCGGCAATGTCATCATGAGTTGTCCGGGGATTGATGGTGCACATGCGCAAAACCGTCTTGCCGCCAAGCACTGTCGGGCTCAGCATGGCAAAACCGGAGTCGATGATTGCATCGGCGATATTGGAGTTGAGCCGATCAAGGTCCGGTTCTGACCTGCCTGCGGCGACATAGCGGAATGTGATGATGCCGAGTTGCGCCGGGGTGACAATTTGCCAAACCGGGTTTGCGCGCAGAAGCGCTTCGGTTTCGACGGCGTGCGCCATGCCGATGCTGATGGCTGAGCGAAACGCCTCCATGCCAAAAGCCTTGAGCGACATCCACAGCTTCAGCGCCCTGAAGCCGCGCGTCAATTGCACGCCGTAGTCGCTGAAATTCGGTTGCTCGGCGCTTTGTTCGATGATCTTGAGGTATTCGGCGGACACTTTGAACGTGTCGTTGAGATGACTGCCGTTTCGGATCAGCGCGCAACCGATTTCATAAGGCTGGAACATCCATTTGTGCGGGTCGATGGTGAGGGAATCGGCACGATCAATGCCTTTGAGAAGCGCGCGCCCGGCTGTAGTCAGCGCAGCTGCGCCGCCATAAGCGCCGTCAACATGCATCCACAAGCCCTCGCTGACGCAGAAGTCCGCAATCTCGTCCAGCGGATCTATCGCGCCGGCATTGGTGGTTCCGGCATTTCCAACCACGCAAAACGGCACCAGTCCCTGCTTGCGATCCGCCGAGATTTTCTGCCGGAGCGCGTCCATCGGCAGGCAAAAGTTTGAGTTCGACGCGATCTTGCGCAACTGATACTGCTGAAAGCCGAGAATCTTCAGGCCCTTGGCGACAGATGAATGCGTCTGGTCGGAGAAGTAAATGGCTGCATTGGCCGGGTTGTTGGCGAGTTTGTTGTGCCTGGCGACAGCCAGACACGTGAGGTTTGCCATTGAGCCGCCGCTGACAAACAGACCTGCGGCATCGCCCGGAAAATTGAAAAGCTGGCGCAGCCAGTCGATGGTGACAATCTCGATTTGCGCGGCGCCTGAAGGCCCGATCCAAACTCCGCAAAACACATTGAACGCTGCGGAAATGGCATCGGCCATCGCGCCGACAAAATTGCCCGGTCCGGGCACGAAAGCAAAGTTCCTCGGATGGTCCTGATGCGTCATTTCCGAAAAAACGAAGGTTTGCACTTGTTGCAAAAGCTCGGCCACCGGCGTTGCCGAAACCGGGAGGGGCTCGCTCAAGCCGCCCTTCAGGTTCTCCAAGGTCGAGGGCCGCGTCACCGGCTGGTCCTTGAGGAAAACAAAATGATCGACAATCATGTCGCCGACCTTGCCCATGATGTCGCGCATTTCGGCTTCCGACAACGTCAGCGGCGGCAGCTTCTCGTCAGGCAGGCTCATGGCGGCGATCCACTTCGCGGTTGGCAGACTGCATGTTCAACAACCGGAGCACGCGAACACATCAGCGGACGCTGCCCCGAATCCATCATGCGGCCCCTTCGGCCTCTTTTCGCCAGAGCAACACAGCAAGGGCGGACAAGCAGACAAGCACGACCGGAAAAATGATCATGTTGACGGTATTCCAACCGTAACTGTCGAGCACCTTTCCGGCAAACAGCGACGACATGGCGACGGAGCCGAATAGAACGAAATCGTGGAACCCCTGCACCTTGCCCTTTTCGGAGGAACGGTAGGTCTCCGTCACCAGCGAGGTTGAACCGATGAAACCGAAGTTCCAGCCAAGACCCAGAAGGATCAGCGACAGCCAGAAGTTCCACAGCTGAATGCCGGAAAGAGCAACCAGCGCGCAGGCAATCAGAATGAAGAGGCCGGTCGCGATGATCTTTCCCTTGCCAAACCGGGCGATCAGGCTGCCGGTGAAAAAACTCGGCCCGAACATGGCAAGCACATGCCATTGAATGCCAAGGGTCGCTTCATCGACAGAGAAGCCGCACGCAACCATCGCCAGGGGCGCGCCGGTCATGACGAAGCTCATCAAGCCATACGATCCGACCGCGCAGGTCAGCGCGATCACAAACTTCGGCTGCGAGACGATGGTCCAGAACGGGCGGGCGTCATCGCGGTCAGCCTGCCGTTCCTGCGCCGTTGCCACCCGGACAAGGCGAAGCGGCAACAGGACGAGAAGCCCCACAAGGCCAAAGATCATGATGGCGACATAGGCGCCAGCGAACATGACGGGAGCGAACATTTCGCGCGTATAGATGACCGCTTGCGGGCCAAGAACTGCCGATGCCACGCCGCCGCCCAACACCCAGGAGATCGCCTGCGCCTTGAAATGGGAGGGAGAATTGTCGGCGGCGGCGAACCTGATCTGCTGAACAAAAGCGCCGCCAACGCCGAGCACCGCAAGGGCGGCGACGAAAAACCAGAAATTGCCCTGAAACAGCGCCGCAGCTGCCAGCGCCCCACCCAACACGGTGATGAGCGCGCCCGACATAAAGCCTTCGCGTCCGCCGAGTGTGCGCAACAGCCATGCGGCGGGGATCGCACCCAACGCCACGCCAATGTTAAATCCCGTCACCGGTGCGGTCGCCAGCGACTTGTCGGCGCCGAGCAGATACTGCCCCGCCAGCGCGCCCATGGAGATCGCAATCGGGGCGGCCGAACCCAGGACAGCCTGCACCACCGCGAGAAGGAAGGCGGTGCGCTTTGCGTTTGGAAATGACGGCGCGTTCATTTTTTCTGCGGCTTTGGATGATTGGCCATTTCAGGGCGGCATTTGCGGGCAATCCGGTCGAGTACGGCATTGACCAGCTTCGGCTCATCTCCGCCGAAAAAAGCTTTGGCGATGTCGACATATTCGGACACGACGACGGCTGCCGGCACATCGGCGCGCATGACAAGCTCAAACGCCCCTGCCCGCAAAACCGCGCGCAGGGTCGAATCGAGGCGTGACAGCGGCCAGTCATCCGTCAAAGAATCATGGATGACCGGATCAAGGTTTTTCTGCTCGCCGACAACACCGGCAATGATGGCGCGGAACCATTGCGGGTCGGCCTCCAGATATTGCGCGCCATCAACTTCCTTGCCGAGCCGGTGCTCTTCATACTCGGCGACGATTTCGAGCATGCCGGTGCCGACGACGTCCATCTGGTAGAGCGCCTGCACCGCGGCAAGCCGCGCCGCGCCGCGCTTGTTGGCCTGCTTGACGGGTTCTTCGCCGGAGCCTTTCAAATCAGGCTCCAAAATTCTTTTTGAGTTCGGCCATGCGCAGCGCCGCTTTTGCGGCAAAGCCACCCTTGTCGAGTTCCGACTTTTTCGCCCGCTTCCAGGCTTGATCGTCATTGTCCACCGTCAGGATGCCATTGCCGACAGCAATGCCTGTTTGAATGGCAAGATCCATCAGCCCGCGGGCGGATTCGTTGGCGACGATGTCAAAATGATATGTCTCGCCCCGGATGATCATGCCAAGCGCGACATAACCGCTATATCTGGTGCCGCCCTCGTCCCCGCCCAGCAAGGCAAAGGTGATTGCGGCGGGGATTTCGAGCGCGCCCGGCACGCTCACCACATCATATGTTGCGCCGGCATCGTCCAACGCGGACTTTGCGCCATCGAGCAGCGCATCCGACATGTCATCGTAAAAGCGCGCCTCGACAATGAGGAAGTGCTTTTTCTTGTTTTTCTTCTTGCTCATGAATGGCTCCGGCTTTGCCGCAGGGCGGAAAATCGCCTCAGGAAATTTGAGATCGGCGTGGGATTAAGCCTCTTCAGCCGCTTCCGCAAGCCGCGCGGCATAACGGGCCATCGTATCGACTTCAAAATTGACGAAATCGCCCAATTTGCGTTTGCCCCAGGTGGTGACCTCCAGCGTGTGCCGGATAATCAGAACGTCAAAATCCGTTCGCCTGACCGCATTTACGGTCAAGGAGGTTCCATCGAGCGCCACTGAACCCTTTGGCGCCACAAACCGGGCCAAGTCCTTTGGCGCCCTCAATGTGAACCGCCGCGCCTCGCCCTCGTCTTTCACCGCAATGATTTCAGCCGTCCCGTCAATATGGCCGGAAACCAGATGGCCGCCGAGTTCATCGCCCATTTTCAAGGCACGCTCGAGGTTGACGCTTGTGCCCGCAGCCCAGTTGCGCGCGGTTGTCAGGCGCAACGCTTCTTCCCATGCTTCAACGTCAAACCAGCGTTCGCCGGAGCCGGGAACGGGAAGCGCGACGACCGTCAGGCAGACGCCGGCACAGGCAATGGACGCGCCGATCTGGATGGTTTGCGGATCGTCGTTCGAACCGATGCGAACCCGTGCGCCCTGATCGAGGGGCTGGAGGCTCTTGATCGTACCGATATCGGAAACAATGCCGGTGAACATTCAGGCCCTCTGGAACTCTGCAAATCTGTCGGAGCCATATAGAGCTTCCCGCGACTTTGTGAAACCCGAAGGCAGGTTATCGTGCGTTACCGGTGAGGCAACGCCTGACGGGCCGATTTCGGCGGAAGCTGAAAACAACGCGATGCGGTCGACAAGACCTTCGCTGAGGAACCCCCGCGCCACCCGTGCCCCTCCCTCAACCAGCACTGAGGCAATGCCTTGGGCGGCCAGATCTTCGAGAAGTTCAGGCAAGGCAATGCGGCCATTGTCGTTTTCGCAGGCGATGATCCGGCACCCCGCCCGCACGAGCGCCTGCTGCCTGGCTTGGCCCGCATCCGGCAGCGTTGCGACCCAAACCGGGGTTTGCCGCGCCGATTGCACCAATTTGCCCGATACCGGCAGACGCGCGCGTCCGTCCAGGACAATGCGGATCGGCGAGCGGTCCGCAAGTCCGGGCAG
>JANNRN010000345.1:0-31781 GCA_031401375.1 Phyllobacteriaceae bacterium
GCAATTGGTCAATCGCAGCTTTGAGCGTGCGGCCGGTGCCAATGGCCATGATGATCGGCGAGGGTGAACGCAGCCACTTTTCAATCTCGACAGCCGCTGCCTCCGCAACCCCCATCGTCGTTGAAGTTGAATTGGGATCGCTTGGCACGACTTCGGCAAAGTCGAGCGCAAAACGTGACTTCAAGCGTTGGGCAAGTTCGAGGCAATTGGCAATCGGATGATCAAGCCGGACCTTGATCAGCCCCTCCGACATGGCAAGCGAGACCAGCCGCTGGGCCGATTGACGAGAAACGCCAAGCTTTGTGGCAATTTCCTCCTGGGTGTTGCCGGCGATGTAATAGAGCCAACCGGCGCGCGCCGCGTCATCCAGCCTGTTGTTGCCACTCTCGGAACGAAGACTCATTGCGCACCAGGTTCGCGTTAATCTCACAACAGGACATGAGCAAAAATCCGCCATCCGAAAAATTGCCCGCACGTTGGCGCGAACAATGTTGGACAACGAAGCAGAATGCAAACCGAATCTTCGCGCATCTCTTTTCAGGAAAAACCGCATCCGCCCGGATTTTGGCCGTTCAGAAGCGCTTCCACATTCCCGTTACAGACGGGATGGCATCGCGATAAGGAAGATCGTCGGCAACCCCGCATTAGCCAGCGATGATGTTGGTGCCGCATGCCGGAATCGAACCAGCGACCCCATCATTACGAATGATGTGCTCTACCGACTGAGCTAATGCGGCATCCGTTTGAAATTGCCTGATAGCGCCAAGAACGGCTCAAGGCAAGACCGCGGTCACCATTTGAATTCAGGTCCGATATGGCGACGGCCGACAAAGAAGGCATCGGCAACGAGCCGGAGCGGCGTATCGTCGACATCACTTGCGCCTGTTTGCAGCAAGTGCGCAAAACGCTGGTAGATGAGTTCATACTCGCGCGGAGCCTCGTTGACTTTCATGACCCCATCGACTTCGAGTTGGGCGCCGCCGCTTTGGAGCTTCAGCGCTTGGCCTCTGCCGGTGACGATCTCAAACTTCCAGACTTCCTGATCTCCCTCCAGCCAGTTGAATCCGGCGCTCAGATCCGGGCCAGGGGCTTGGCCTGTCTTGAACCTGATCTCAACGTCAACAGGTGTTTGACGGTTTGAGGGATAGGTGAGCGCTGCATGATCGACAAAAACCGGCATTGGCATGATCTTGCTGAAAATCGACAGGGCATTGATGCCCGGATCACACACGCCAAACCCGCCGGGCTCCCAAACCCAATCCTGTCCAGGATGCCATTTGCGTACGTTCTCGCGCCAGTCGATGCGCACCGAGCGGACGCCGTCCTTGGCGAGAATGTCACGGGTGGCGTCAACAGCGGCGTTGTATTGGGAATGCCATGTGGCAAACAGGACTTTCCCAACTCGCCTGCCATGGGCAACAAGATCGTCCAGCTCGCAGATCGTCGCTGTGGGTGGCTTCTCCATCAGGACGGCTTTACCGGCATCCAGTGCTTCCCGCACCAGAGCGTGCCGCACCCCCGGCGGTGTGCAAATCGCAACGGCGTCAACACCGGGCATTGACGCGTAGAGCTCGGCAGGCGTCTTGAACGTTGGAACGCCGCCGGCGGACACGCCGCGCTGGCTTACCGTCGCCACGAGTTCAAAGGCCGGGTTTCCCGCGATCACCGGCAGATGCTGGTCAATTGAGATTTTGCCGACACCGATAACGGCAATGCGATGCTTCTTCATGAATTCTCCCTGGATATGCGCCCCATAAGAACCCGCAAGCAACTGATTTGCCAAGTGCCTTTCGAGGCTCTATCAGCTTTCGCCGACTGCGGCTTGTTCGCACGCCGCGCCAAAGTCAGTGTATTCCGGGGAGTGGAGGGCTCATGGCGAAGAAGGCAATTCGGCTCCTTGTGCTTGGCGCGGGACTCATGGCCCATGCCCACGCCAAGGCGTTTGCCGCCGACAAGCGGTGCAAGATGGTGGCGGCCGTTGACGTCAACAGCGAGCGCCTTGGGGTTTTTGCCAAAGCGCACGGGATCAAGCGCACGTTCGCGACGCTGGAGAATGCGATTGAATGGGGAGAGTTCGACGCGGCGGTCAATGTCACGCCCGACGCAGCGCATTATCCGACAACAATGGCGCTGCTTGCGGCAGGAAAACATGTCTTGTGCGAAAAACCGTTGGCGCTGAACGCTGCGGATGCGTTCAAGATGGTCGGGCAAGCCGAACAGCGCAACCTGATCAACATGGTCAACTTCACCTACAGAAATGCCAGCGCCATTCAGGAAGCCCGCCGCATCGTGCAGTCCGGGCAGCTTGGGATCATGCGCAACGTGACGGCGTCCTATCTGCAAAGCTGGCTCGTTCAGGATTCCTGGGGGGATTGGCGCACAGAGGACACCTGGCTGTGGCGCTTGTCGAGCGAACACGGCTCCAAAGGCGCGCTTGGCGACACCGGTGTTCACATCTTTGATTTCATTGCCCACGGCGCAAACGCAAGTTTTACAGAAATCTCGGCCCGGTTGAAGACTTTTCACAAGGCGGAGGGTGACCAGATTGGCAAGTACAAACTGGATGCCAATGATGCCGCGCTTCTGCATGGCGAACTTGACAATGGCGCGGTGGTGTCAATTGTCATCACCCGGTTTGCCACCGGGCATTACAATGATTCAATTCTTGAAATGCACGGAACCGAGGGTGCTTTGAAGGTTTGGACGGACGGGGGCGAATCAACGCTTCACGCATGTCTGGGCAAAGACGTGAAAAAGGCGAAATGGCGAAAGGTCAGGCTTGAACCATCTCCCACCAACTTTCGCCGCTTCATCGATGCGCTGGTCTGCGGCGTTAACGGTCAGCCGTCATTCAGGGACGGCGCCAAGGCGCAGCAGGTCATAGACGCATGTTTCGAGGGCGAGCGGACCGGCGGACGGATCAAACTCTAACGCGAGATCAGCCACAAATGCGTTGTTTGGCGGCCCGGTATTCGTCCGACAGCCGCCCGACGAGCTCCGCAGTTGACACAACCGCCTTGACTGCGCCCACGCCCTGGCCCGCACCCCAAATGTCTTTCCAGGCCTTCGCGCCGGTCGTTGCCTGCTCAAAATCCATTTTGGATGGATCGGCGACCGGCAAGTGATCGGGATCCATGCCGGTCTTGGCAATGGAAGGTTTCAGGTAATTGCCGTGAATGCCGGTAAAGTAGTTTGAATAGACGATATCGGCCGCGCTCGAATCAGCGATCATCTGCTTGTAGCCATCCACCGCGCGCGCTTCGTGCGTGGCAATGAAGGGCGAGCCGATATAAGCCAGATCCGCGCCCATGGCCTGGGTGGCGAGGATCGAGTTTCCAGTGGCGATCGCGCCGGAAAGCAGAAGCGGCCCGTCGAACCACTCACGGATTTCCTGAACCAGCGCAAACGGCGACAGGGTTCCCGCATGGCCGCCTGCGCCGGTCGCAACGGCGATCAGCCCGTCGGCGCCCTTGCGGATGGCGGAGTTGGCATGCCGGTTGTTGATGATGTCGTGCAAAACGATACCGCCGTAGGAATGGATCGCGGCATTGACCTCGGGCACGGCGCCGAGCGAGGAAATCACAATCGGCACCTTGTACTTGACGCACATCGTCAGGTCATGCTCGAGCCGTTTGTTGGAACGGTGGACGATCTGGTTGACCGCAAACGGCGCGGCCGGACTGCCGGGATGGACAGCATTGTGACGGGCGAGCTCTTCGGAAATCTCTGCCAGCCATTCATCCAGCTGCGCTTCCGGGCGGGCATTCAGTGCCGGAAAAGAGCCGATGACGCCAGCCTTGCATTGGGCAAGCACAAGGGGCGGGTGCGAAATAATAAAGAGCGGCGCAGCCACAACGGGAATCGCGACATTTTTCGACAGAATCTCGGGCAGAGCCATCCACAAACCCTCACTGAATCAACCGGACTTCGTTATCTCACGTTTACGGCAACGTCAAAACCAGTCTGAAGGTAAACCGGTGCACTCCGTGCTTTGCACCGGCCATGGCTTGCACTATAACCCGAACAGGTCCGAGCCGGCGTCGTCCGCTGCAAAACATAGGGGCAATCTGTTTGGACGCAATTGAGAAGGCGGTGCGCAACGCCCTCGAGAAGGGTGATGCCGAAGACAAGAATTATCGCCGCCGCGTATATGTGTCGGCGCGTTCAGCCTTGGAGAGGTCCATGGCAGGGCGTCAGCTCGAACAGGATCTGGTCGATCAGCGGTTTTCGCGCCTCGCGGAAGTCGCCGCCACAATCGAATCAGAGTTCTTGCTGGCGGTTGAAGAGTTCCAGTACCCCATGCCGGGACGCCGAAGCTATGAAGCGCCCCCGCCATCGGTTGACGGCGCGCCGGACGAACCGGCTTCGGCAGACGATTCCCCTGCCCAAGACACATATTCGATACCTGCACAGGATACCGGCGCCCAAGTTGAGGCCGAGCCTGCGGCCGAGAATGTGTCCAGTCAATTCCATCCCGCCAATGAGGACGAAACAGCGATGGAACAGCGTAGTGAGGAGAGCGATGCCTTTTCTCCGGCTGACGCAGAACCTCATCCGGCCGTCCTCACCGCCACCAACGAAGAAGGCCCCTTGGAAGATGTTTTGGCCCAGATGCCTTCGCCCGAGGAAGTAGTCGCGGACGCTCCCATGGTGCCTGCCGTGACCGGCGCAGGAAGGCGCAAGGCGTCAACCAAAACCGCAGCGAGCCTGGACAAGGAGCAGCGCGCAAGCGGGGACGTGCCTCAAGCCGGTATCCCGGATTTGTTCGGCATCGCCGAACTGGCAGGCGATGCCCCGGCGGCGCTGCCTGAATCCGGGGATTTGATCAATCTGTCGCCCGATGAGATGTCTGGATTAAGCGGGCCGGAACCTTTTGCCGAAACCGAATCCCTGGCTGCCTCCGGCGCTGAGCAACCTGCGCCGATATCGGCGGAAACCCTCGATCTCTTCGAAGCCGAATCACAGCGTGAGGCGTCACCCGCATTTGAAGTTGGCGAATTGACGGTCGAAAATGCCACGGAGACCCCCGGCGCTGCCGATGCCGCAGCATCTAGCGAGGTTGAAGTTCCGATTGGCGATTCTGAGCTTCCGGTAATTGAGGAATCAAGTCACGCGGTTCACCCCGCAACGATTTCGACAAATCAGGAAGCAGATGGAACGGGCGCCGGGGCTGACCCGGCTGAACAAGGCGATCATCATTTCGAAGTGCGTCCGGTCGTGGCGTCTCCTGAGATCGCCATGCCCGATTCGCCCAATTCCTCCGCTGCTTCAAAAGACCCGGCCATCGAACCCAGGCGCGGCTGGGCTTTCGTTTTCATCATGGTGACGCTGCTGGCGATCCTGACCATGGGCCTCTGGGTGGCCTACAGCACGGGAACGCTGAAGCTGCGAAGCGCCAAAAATGCGCAGTCGGGTGACGTTGTTACCGTTGATCCGCGGGACGAGCCTGATCCGTCCGGCCCCGGCGCCGGCCAGTCATCCGGCGACGACTGGCTGATGATCTTCAGGCCGGATAACCCGGGCGACCTGGTGGTCGATCCAACCATACGCGCGGAAATTGCCGGGACGGGTCCTTTGGCGCATTTGCGCATCGAACCGGCAGCGTCCTCGAGCGCCGATTCAGCCGTGGTGTTCTCGATTGGCAAGGGTATCCTTGAACAGATTGCCGGCAAAAGCGCCGTTTTTGATATCGTCGCGGCAGCCGATGACGGCAATCCCACGCAGATATCGGTTTTGTGTGACTTTGCCGGGTTCGGAGATTGCGGCCGCATGCGCTATCGAATTGATGCGGCAACCAGCGACAATCTTTTCCAGGTTGAGTTTCCTGAAGGTACGCCCGATGGTGATGGTCAAATCATCATCAATCCTGACGTTGACGGCAAAGGCCGGGCGCTCGAGGTTTACGCAATCAGGGTGCGCATCGCCGACAAGTAAGCTGTCGATCCATTCCACCCAAATCAATGCGTCCTGAGCCCAAGCCAATGGCTGCGGACGCGAGGCAAGGCGTTTTGCTCGCAACTCAGAAAAGCCATCAGCCGGTTTTGCCTGCCCTGTTTGAGGATTGGTTCGCCCGGCGGGGTTGGTCGCCGCGTCCCCATCAGCTCGATCTTCTTGATCTTGCCCGCGCGGGAAAATCCGTATTGCTCATCGCCCCGACGGGCGCCGGCAAGACCCTGGCCGGCTTTCTGCCGACACTCGTCACGCTCAGCCAGCAACCAAAGCGCAGGCCCACCGAACGGCCGCGGGGCGTGCACACCCTGTACATCTCGCCCTTGAAAGCGCTCGCCGTGGATATCGAGCGCAATCTTCGCAAACCTGTTGAGGAAATGGGTCTCGACATTTCAATCGAGACCCGCACTGGCGATACGCCTGTTCACAAACGCCAGCGCCAAAAGCTCAATCCGCCCGACATTCTTCTGACAACGCCCGAACAACTGGCGTTGCTGATTGCGTCAAGGGACGCGGAGGCATTTTTCTCGGACCTTAAGACCGTCATCCTGGACGAACTCCATTCGCTGGTCACCTCCAAGCGGGGACACCTGCTGGCGCTCGCCGTCCAGCGGTTGAGGCGGTTTTGTCCCGATCTCCAGGTAACCGGACTTTCCGCGACCGTTGCCGATCCCGACGCCCTGCGCCGCTGGATTGTCAGGCAAGACACGGGAATGGCGATGGCCGAACTTGTCGTGGCTGAGGGCGGGGCGAGACCCGTCATCACCATCATGAAAACCACGGAGCGAATTCCCTGGGCAGGCCATACGGCCCGTCACGCGATCCCGGAGATTTACGAGGCCGTCGCGCAGCACAAAACTACGCTGCTCTTTGTCAATACCCGCAGTCAGGCTGAGCTCTTGTTCCAGGAACTGTGGAGGGTCAATGAAAACAATCTCCCGATCGCCCTGCATCATGGTTCACTGGACATGTCGCAGCGCCGCCGGGTCGAAAAAGCGATGTCGGAAAACAGCCTTCGGGCGGTGGTGGCGACATCAACGCTTGACATGGGCATTGACTGGGGCGACGTCGATCTTGTCATTCACGTCGGTGCGCCAAAAGGTGCGAGCCGGCTTGCGCAGCGCATTGGCCGTGCCAATCACCGCATGGACGAACCGAGCCGCGCCATTCTGGTGCCCGCAAACCGGTTTGAAGTGCTCGAATGTCAGGCCGCCCTTGATGCCAACTACATCGGCGCGCAGGATACGCCCCCCTTGGCCAGGGGTTCGCTTGATGTGTTGGCGCAGCACATTCTCGGCACCGCATGTGCGGCGCCGTTTCGCGCTGACGAACTGTTTGAAGAGGTGAGGGGCGCCGAGCCCTATCGGGAGCTTGACCGCGCGACCTTCGATGAGGTTGTCGCGTTTGTCGCCACTGGCGGTTATGCGCTGCGCACCTATGACCGCTATGCAAAGATCAGACTGACGGCCGACGGCACGTGGCGAATTGCCCATCCAAGCGTCGCCCAGCAATACCGGATGAATATCGGGACGATTGTCGAGGCTCCCGCCTTGAGCGTGCGGCTGCTCAAAAGCGGAAGAGGAGCGAGCGGCCGCGGCGGCCCGGTTCTTGGCAAGGTCGAGGAGTATTTTCTCGAAATGTTGTCGCCCGGCGACACTTTTCTGTTTTCCGGAAAAGTCCTGCGCTTCGAAGGCATCAGGGATAATGAATGCCTTGTCTCCAACGCGTTCACGCTTGATCCCAAGATACCAAGCTATGCTGGCGGAAAATTCCCTCTCTCGACTTATCTGGCGGACGGCGTGCGGGGCATCCTTGCCGATCCCGCCCGCTGGAACGCGCTTCCCTCGCAAGTCAGTGACTGGTTGCGCTTGCAGGCGGAAAAGTCGCAATTGCCAAAGCTTGGCGAACTGCTGCTCGAAACTTTCCCGCATGGCGCGCGCTACCACCTTGTCGCTTACCCGTTTGAAGGACGTTTGGCCCATCAAACGCTCGGCATGTTGCTGACCCGGCGTCTGGAACGTTCTGGCGCTCATCCCTTGGGCTTCGTCGCGACCGACTACTCCCTCGACATTTGGGGGCTGCAGGACTTTGCGTCCCTGTCCCGTCAGGGAGAACTGGATTTTGGACAATTGTTCGATGAAGACATGCTGGGCGATGATCTTGACGCGTGGCTGGCCGAAAGCTGGCTGATGAAGCGGACATTCCGCAACTGCGCGGTCATCTCCGGGCTGATTGAGAAGCGCCATCCCGGAAAGGAAAAAACCGGGCGTCAGGTCACCGTGTCGGCCGACCTCATCTATGACGTTCTGCGCACGCATGAACCTGATCATGTGCTCTTGCGGGCAGCATGGGCGGATGCCGGGACAACGCTTCTCGACATCAGCCGCCTGGCGGATATGTTGAAGCGAATCCGCAACCGAATCACGCATCGGGCGCTCAATCGGATTTCGCCCTTGGCCGTTCCGATCATGTATGAGATCGGCAGGGAGAGAATTCAGGGCGGGGCCGATGACGCCTTGCTGGCCGAGGCGGCGGCGGAGTTTTCGTAAATTGGCCGACAAAGCCAGGAAGAATTTGGAAATTGACAGCGCTGGCAAGACTGATGAACCCGCGATACGAGACGACAAGCCTGCCAGCCGTGATTGCCGGTGTGGATGCGGTGCTTGATCTCAGCGGAGCCTTGTTTCTTCCCGAAGATCAGGTGCTCGTCGTTTCAGATCTTCATTTCGAAAAAGCATCTTCTTACGCAAGGCGCGGCCAGTTCATTCCGCCCTATGACACCGGCGTCACCCTGACGGCGCTGGAGCACGCCGTTGCGCAATATGCGCCGCGCATAATGGTATGTCTCGGCGACAGCTTTCACGATCCGTTTTGCGGCGAACGTTTGGCGGAGGCGGCGATCGCCCGCCTTGCGGCCCTCTCCAAAGGCCGCCAGTGGATATGGATCACCGGAAATCATGATCCTGAAATCCCCTCAATGCTTGATGGCGAACGTCTGGATGAGCTTTGCCTCGGACATTTGTCATTTCGTCATGTGCCGCTCGCCTCTTCATCCGCGCGAGGCGAAATTGCGGGACATCTGCACCCTTGTGCCCGGATCATCCGCCGTGAGCGCTCTGTCAGGCGACCATGTTTTGCGACGGATGGCGAGAGGTTGGTCATGCCGGCTTTCGGAGCGCTGACCGGCGGGCTTGATTTGCTGCAGCCTGCCTTCAAGGGTCTGTTCGATCGCCGGGCGCTGACCGCCTATATGATCGGGACGGATCGCATTCATCCTTTGCCGGCAAGCGCCCTGAACTGATTTTTCCGGGAACGCTCACCGGGTGCACACGCCTCTTGCCTTACCTGAAGGCCTTTCAGTCGCGCTTGAACATCACCCGCCCGAGCCAGCCGATCAGCATGGCAAGCGCAACGGAGAACATGCCATAATAAAAGGATCTGTCGTGCGCGGCACGGTAAATCTGTTGCTCAAACCCGGCCTTGACGATCTGAAGACTGGTCGAGCTTTCCTTCAGGAAAGCGCCGTTACGGAACAGGAACGCGCGGGCAAGGTGGTTTCCAACCGGGACATCGGCGGACAGGGCAAGGGTCGCGCGAAACAGGTTGGGCGAGATGAATTCAACAGCGCCCGGACGCTCATTGTACAACCCCCTGTCCAGTTTGATGGCCTTGAGAGCGCCGATGAATGCATCAAGGGTCGCCCGCTGTTGCCCAAATGTGGGGTTCAATACCATTCCGGTGACGCCGAGCGAAAGTTTCGCGAAGGTCGCCGAGTCGGTGATGTCCTGCATGGAGCGCGTGGAGGCCAGTGAATAGGAAGACGGAATTCCGCTGAAAGATTCGGACGCGCGATTGACCCAAATTCCCAGAAGCCGCGCCTTCTTGCGAACAACAATGTCCTTGGCGGGTCCCTCAAGCACAACAACGATGTCATAACGCCCTTGGCGTTGAATGAGCGGGTCGGTATTGTTCAGCGCCCCAAAGACAGTAAGCTCCTTGCCTTCAAACCCTGCCGTGATCGCGATCGTGTCAGTTGAAAGTCCGATCTGGATTGTCTCAGGGTTGGGCCCGGTTGCCGACTGGGCCAGGGCCGTCGTGGCGGCACATGCGAACGCGAAAGCCAATTTCAAACGGCGCGCGCGCATCAGAAGTTTCCGTCCGGGCTGCTCAGGATGAAAAGACTGTCGGGTGTCACGAACAAGCTGAACGCAAGCCGCAATGCAACGGACAGCACGAGCAGGGCGAGAAGTGCACGCAATTGTTCGCCGCGCAGTCTTTGCCCGGCACTCGCGCCATATTGCGCCCCGATCACACCGCCCACCATGAGAAGCACAGCCAGAACAATATCGACGGTCTGGTTCGCCGTAGCCTGAATGACCGTTGTATAGGCCGTCACGAATATGATCTGAAACAGCGATGTTCCGATCACAACATTGGTCGGCACTTTTAACAGATAGATCATGGCGGGAACCATGATGAAGCCGCCGCCGACACCCATAATCGCCGAAAGCAAGCCGATAAAGGCGCCGAGTGCAACAATCGGAATCGCCGAAACGTAGAGCTTGGAAACCTTGAACCTGATTTTCAATGGCAGGCGGTGAATCCAGTTATGCTGCCCTGGCTGCCTTATGTCTCCTGAAGCGCCCGATTTGCGTTGTTTCCAGGTCAACACGCTTTCGAGCAGCATCAAACCGCCGACCGTTCCGAGGAAGACCACATAGAGAATTGAAACCACAAGGTCGAGTTGGCCGAGGCGGCGCAGAATGGCGAAGATCCACGCACCAAGGGTCGATCCCAGAATACCGCCAAACAGAAGCACCGAGCCAAGTTTGAAGTCGATCGCATTGCGCTTGTAATGGGCGAGCGCCCCGGAAAACGACGAGGCGATAACCTGATTGGCGCCGGTCGCCACGGCCACGGCCGGTGGAATATTATAGAAGATCAACAGTGGCGTGATGAGAAAGCCGCCGCCCACGCCGAACATGCCGGACAAAAAGCCGACAGCCGCGCCCATCGCAAGGAGCACGAACATATTCACCGAAAGCTCGGCTATAGGCAGATATATCCCCACCGCGATACCTTTGAACGCAAGCGCTGCCAACCAGTTTCGTCAACTCTGCCGGCAGCGGCTGCTCTCCCAACTTCGCGATTGCAGCCGAAATGCGACAATAGACGATTTCAATTAGGATTGTGTAACTCTTGGATTATCAATCGCAGCAAGCAGCGGGTTTTTTGTCACCTGCGATTTGTCACTTTGCCTTTGCCTTTTCAAGCAGTGAGCGCACGAGTTCCTCATCCACTTCGCCCGTCGCCTTCATCCCGTTGGCGGTCTGATAGTCGGCAATGGCCTTCTTGGTTTTCGCGCCCATGACGCCGTCAGCGGCCCCGATGTCGTAACCGTTCTTGGTGAGGATCAGCTGAATGTTGCGGATTGCCTTCGTCATATCAACAGCTTCGCCGACACTTGCGGTTTGTGCGGTGCTTTCCGTCCACGATTCTGGAGCGTCCGTGGCATTACTGGCAGGCTCAAGCGCCTTTGGTTTCCACAGATCGGCTGCAGCCCTTGCCTTTGCCAGTTGTTCAGGGCGCATGGCGTTTGCGACTTCGTCGCGCTTTGCGGCAGCGTCCTTGTCGCCGGACTTCGCGGCGAGCGCGAACCACTTGTAGGACGCTTCCAAATCCTGCTTCACACCAACGCCTTTGGCGGCAAGGATGCCCAGATTGTACTGGCTGTCCTTCACACCATACTCCGCCGCCTTGGTAAACCAGCGGGCTGCCGATTCATTGTCGGTCGGTCCGGCAGCGCCCATGGCGTGCAGCACGGCAAGATTATGCATGGCGCTGGCATTGCCCTGCTCGGCGGCCATTTGGTACCAGGTCTTCGCCTTTGTCGCGTCTCGTTCGACCCCAAGTCCCTTCTCGAAGAAATTGCCGACCCGGAACTGGGCGGGAGCAAAACCTGCGTCGGCGGCGATCGTATAATACTTCGCCGCCTCCTTGAGGTCCTTTGCAACGCCTCGGCCTTCCGCGTATCGGCTGCCGATCTCGAAGAATGCCTTTGGATCGCCCGATGCCGCAGCTTCGCGCAGCGCGATCGGTCCGGCATCAACCGGTGGCATTTTGGCGTCCGGCACGGCACTGACGGCTTGCGGGTTGCCTGGCTCAACAACCGGCAACGCCCCCGCCACCGGCGGTGTCTTGGCTGCTTCCAGCTTTTCAGGCAGGGGAGCTGCATCGGCAATATCATCGCCCGGCGCCTCGACCGCCCTGTCCAAAGGCTGAAGCGGCATGTCCTTGCCGCTCGCCGGCGCCATCATCGCGTCCGTGGCGCTGGCCGGCTTGTCGACCATGCGTACCCCCGGGGCCGCGTCAACGGGTGCCGTCGGCGCTTTGTCAGCATCAGCTGAGGCGGGCAGCGCTTTGTCGGCGTCGGCGGATGCGGATTTTGCCTGCGCCACTTTTTCGAGGACGGCCGGTGTTTTGGTCTTGGCAACCTGAGTATCGTTCGAAAGAAACGCCTTGCCGAGTTGCAATCCGGAAAGTGCGAGAATGACGGCGCCAATTGCCATGAGTATGGGCTTGCGCTGACGCTTCAGAAGATCGGCGATCCCGCTCTTGTTGGAGGGATCGACCTTGCCCGACGCCTTCTTGAGGATTTCCGCTTCCGCGGCTGCTGCCTGCGCCGCCCGCCGTGCCGCTGCGATCAGGTCGGACTTGACCACGCTGTCGCCAGCGTTTTCGGCACGGTTCTGCCTTTCCTCGCGCACGCGCTTCATGATGGAATTGAGATCGGGGGCTCCTGTTCCCGGTTCGAGCGGCTGATCGGCAAATGCCGGTTCCATCTGGCCAAGTTCCGGTTCACCGCGCTGCGGATCTCCGGCAAGGGTGACTTCCAGTTTGGGATCGGCGCGTTCTCCCCGCACCGCCCGCGCCAGGCCGGAAAAAATCGAACTCTTGGCTGTGGGTTCGGTAATGGCAGCATCGCCCGATGCACTTGCCATCAGGTTTGCCGCCGCAGCAGCGGCTGCCGCGGCAGCTTCTGCCGGAGAGCGGGTCACATTTCGAACAGGCTCGCGAAGCGGTGCAGAGAAAGTGCTTTCTTCCGGCTCCAAAGCGGGAATGCTGTCGCCTAAATCAACACTGCGTTCGCTTGTCTGTGGCATTGAAACAGATTGTTTTGGCTCGCGAGCCGCCGGAACGAGTGGCTGTTCATCTGATTCAATGGAGCTCAGCCGGTCAACAATCTTCAGGAGCGTGTCGTGAATCGCCTCAAATGTCCGCGAATTGCGGTCATCGGCCTTGCGGGCCATGGCCTCCAGGGCCTTCAGATCGTTTGCAAGATCGATGATCGATTCCCGGTCAACATTTCCTGCCTGGGGCAGCGCCATGTTACGCAGTGCCTCTTCAGCAGCATTGCGCGCCGCATCAAGCAGAGCGTCGCGATTGACCGAAATTGAGTTTTCGATGGCCGCAAGCCGGGGTGCAATATCATTGTTTCCAGTTGCCGCAGCGGATGGCAATTCAAGCTGGCGGGAGAGATTTTGCACCTGGATTTCCAGATTCCGCACAATGCCGGCATCGAGCGAGGGAATCGAGGCCGTCGTGGAATCAAGCCTCTTGGTGATCTCATCCAGCCGTGATTCGAGGCCGCGCGCCATGAGACCGACGGGCTCCGCGGATTTCTTCTGCTTCTCATCGATCTTCTGGTAGAAGTCGGCAAGCTTGTCGTTGATAAGTTTCATCACCTCCGGCGAGCTTGCGGCCGGCGACTTTTCAGTTTCTTCCAGACGAACCGTGAGCTCCTTAAGCCGTCCCTCCAAATCGCGGAAATAGGTCAGCGTCTGGTCGGTCGCTTCGCGGCTCTTCCGGTCAATGGCGCTGGCGATCTCGTAGAGCCTGTTCTCAAGGCCCTGCATCAAAGCGTCAGGATCAAACGCGTCGGGCGCATCCGCGATTTTTCGTGAAATCGCTTCCATCTGCACAGCCAGCCGGCCGATCTGTTCTTCCGGCAGCGATGAGGCGCGCGAAAGCTCGTCAAGACGTTCCGCAAGCACTGTCATGCGGTCGGCAAGATGCACAGTCAGTTCCTGACCGGGCTCGTCCTCGGCAATCTCCTCGATACGGGTGGCGAGCGATGAAAGACGCGCCTCGATCCGGTCGAACGGAGTTTTGTCAATGTTCACCGGTTGGATTGAGACCGAGGAAGCGACGATGGCGCGGCTGATTTCGTCGAGCCTGCTTTCGATCAACTCCAGGTGCTCTGTCGAGGCGTGGGGGTTCTGGCGGGAGAGCGAATCGAGGGCGGTAGCCAGCACCCGCACCTTTTCCTCGAGCGATTGCAGCGAAAGGGACTGTGGAAGGTTGTCGACAGCTGCCTGAATTTCCTCCAGCCGCCCCGCCAGCTTTTCAAAGGCAGGGTCAGAATCAAGTGTCCGCCGGTCAAGAGCGTCCCACCGGCTGCCGACCGAACGCAGTGTATCTTCTCGCGCCAGCATGCCGATACTGCGCTTCAGATCGCCGATCTCGCGCTGCAGCATTTCGCCGCTACGGTCGGTCGGACGTTCAGAAAGGGCGCGTATGTCTGCGCGAAGCCGATTTATTTCTGCTGAAACGCTGCTCAAACCGGCAAAATTCTCCTCATCGCGCCGCGCACGATCAATGTCGTTTGCCAGCCTTGAAAGCGATCCGCTCTGGGTTGGGGCGCGACCGTAACCAGCTTCCGGTGCTGCATGATAATCTTCTTCCCGCAGCGCGTAGCCCTGATCGCGTGACGTGATCTGCTGACCAAGCCGATGAAATCTCTCGGCGGCATCATCGCGGTGGCGCGGCGATCCGGGCTCCTGTTTCGAACCGAGAGAGCCGATTTTGGCCTCAAGCCCGTTCAGTGTGCGCTCCAGATCATCCAATGCCGAAGGACCGCGGCGGGTCCGGTTGGCGTTGAGTCCGTCATAGACGTTTCGTCTCGAATTCATGGCAGCGTCCGCTCTTTGTCACATGCACGTTACGTCGTGGATCGATGACCAAACCGCGTTCTGAAATCTGCAGTGTCTCAGACCTGTAACGATTTGGCTGCCATGTGCGACGCAATACAAATATCATGGCCCGCCGATTGCCGCACATTTCGCCAAACGTGGTAAACAACCCGTTAACCTTGCTTAAGAAATATGAGAAATGACGCAGGCCGCGTGAGCGCCGCCAATGCGCCCGGCCGCATTGTGGCGAAAACGTGTCAGAAGCCTTTCCGGGCTTTCCCATGACACAGGCACGGTGGATCAAGTCATGCACGCGACTGCGCTGCGATTAGCGCTGTACCTTCGCCGCTTTGTACAAGATGGAGGGACAGACCGGCAGTTTGTGCATTGCCACAAAATAGTATGCGTTCCCGGTTGTTTTCCGCGATCAGCTGGCTTACTTACCTTTACGTAAGGGCTGACGCGCGGCGACGCTGGTCAAAGCCCGCTTCAAACATGAAATAAATCTGCTCCCATTGGGCAATTCATCAAGAACCCGGTTTCCGGGCGCGGATTGTCAATGTCGGCCAGTACAAGAACAGGTGATCAATGACGCAAAATACTGCGGCCAACGATGTTGGCAAAATTCGAATTGCTGCTGAAAAAGATATGCAGGACGCCAAGGTGACCAGAATTGGGGATCTGGCCGAACAGTTCGGCGTCACGCTTCGGGCGCTGCGTTTCTATGAGGACAAGGGGCTCATCAACCCGCAGCGCAACGGAACCACGCGGCTGTACAGCTATCGCGACCGCGCTCGTTTGAAACTCATATTGCTTGGCCGCAAAATCGGCTTCTCCCTGCGGGACGTAAAGCAGATGTTGGACCTTTATGACCCGTCCGAAGCCAATGCCACGCAGCTCAGGGTCACCCTGGACAAGACCCGCAAGCAGCATGACAAACTCATTGCGCAACGAAACGCCATCGACGATGCGATCAACGAATTACGCAATCTGATGACGTCAGTCAGCACGCTTCTTGAAGGCCAACGCAAGGCGGGTTGACCGACCGTGAAGTCCCCGGCATTTTCCGAGCATCTGCACATGAAAAATGATGTGATGACGGGCAAATTATTTTTGATTGACGTTTACGCAAACGTCAATATTTGGTAGTGAAATCTGCGACGATCAGTAGTAGGAGTGACTGGTCGGTTTTTCATGGCTGAAGGAAGCAACGCATGCCATCATATCATGCCCCCGTCGAAGACACTCTGTTCATTCTGAATGACGTGCTTCGCTACGAAAGATTCAGCAACCTTCCGGGCTTCTCCGACGCCACTCCCGATATCCTGGAAGCTATTTTGCAGGAAGGCGCCAAGCTCGCTGAAAACGTTCTGCACCCCTTGAACAAGACCGGCGACAGCGAAGGCTGCCACCGCCATGATGACGCCTCAGTGACGACGCCGAAAGGTTTCAAGGAGGCGTTTGATCAATACCGCGAGGGCGGCTGGCTCGGTCTGGCGGTTGATCCCGAATATGGCGGGCAGGGGCTGCCTTACGTGGTGCACTCGGCGGTGGCGGAGTACTTCTCGTCCGCCAATATGGCGCTGACGATGTATCCGGGCCTCACCCAGGGCGCGATTGCGGCGATCTATGTTCATGGCTCCGACGAACAGAAATCCACGTGGTTGCCCAACATGGTCTCCGGCATCTGGACCGGCACGATGAACCTGACCGAGCCGCATTGCGGCACCGATTTGGGTTTGCTGCGCACACGCGCGGTGCCGCAGGGCGACGGGTCTTACAAAATCGAGGGCCAGAAGATTTTCATTTCCGCCGGCGAGCACGACATGGCCGGCAACATCATCCATCTGGTGCTGGCCCGCATTGAAGGCGCACCCGAAGGCGTCAAAGGCATATCGCTGTTCATTGTGCCGAAATTCAATCTCGACAAGGATGGCAATCCACACACGCGCAACGCCGTCGCCTGCGGTTCCATCGAGGAAAAGATGGGAATCCACGGCAACTCGACCTGTGTCATGAACTATGACGGGGCAACCGGCTATCTTCTGGGTGAAGAGCACAAGGGCCTCAAAGCCATGTTCACCATGATGAATGAGGCGCGGCTCGGCGTCGGTGTTCAGGGACTGGCCGTATCGGAAATCGCCTATCAGAACGCGGTCATCTATGCCCGCGAACGCATCCAGGGCAGGTCGCTCAGCGGGGTCAAGGCGCCGGACAAGAAGGCCGATCCGATCATTGTCCACCCCGACGTGCGCCGCACGCTGATGACCATCAAGAGTTTCAATGAAGCGGGCCGCGCGCTGGTGCTCTGGACGGCAATCCAATCAGACGTGGCGCATCGCTCCGGCGATGACAACGAACGCGAGATTGCCGATGATCTCCTCGGCCTGTTGACGCCGATCATTAAGGGAGTTCTTACCGACAAGGGCTTCGACCATGCCGTCATGGCGCAGCAAATGTTTGGCGGTCACGGCTATATCGAGGAATGGGGCATGAGCCAGTTCGTCCGTGATGCCCGCATCACCATGATCTATGAGGGCGCCAACGGAGTTCAGGCGCTTGATCTCGTCGGCCGCAAGCTCGGCGCCAACGGCGGCCGCGCCATCATGGCCTTCTTCAAGGAAGTCGGCGAGTTCTGTGAGGCCAACCGTACCGACGAAAAAATGGCGTCCTACACCAAGGCGCTCAAGAAAGGTCTGAATGACCTTCAGGCCGGCTCGATGTGGTTCATGCAGAACGCCATGGCAAAGCCCGATCATGCCGGAGCCGGTTCCACCGACTTCATGCATCTCTTCGGCCTTGTCGCACTCGGCTACATGTGGGCGCAAATGGCGAAGACCGCGCAGGAAAAAATCGCGGAAGGCGCAAACGGCAAGATGGCATTTTTCGAAACCAAACTTGCAACGGCAAACTTCTTCATGGATCGTATCCTGCCGGAAACCGCCTTGCGGCTTGCAAGGATACAGGCAGGCAGCGACGCAGTGATGGCGCTTCCGGCGGAGGCGTTTTAGACTGGTGAACTGAACTCTCCCTCACCTGTCTTGCTGCGCAAGACTGTCCTCTCCCCGTGGGGGAGAGGCGAAAAGCGGCGGTCCTTCGCCTCTCCCCCACGGGGAGAGGGTGTCTTGCGAAGCAAGACGGGTGAGGGAGAGTCAGAAGATACAAGACAAAAAGAAACGATACCCCGAAAGGACACCCACCCATGGCTGACGCATTCATCTACGACCACGTGCGAACCCCGCGCGGACGCGGCAAGAAGGACGGCAGCCTGCATGAGGTTCCCGCTGTTCGCCTCGGTGCGAAAGTCCTCGAAGCTATTCGCGACCGCAATGGTCTCGACACATCCAGGGTTGACGACATCCTGTTCGGCTGCGTTGATCCGGTTGGCGAAGCAGGCGCGGTGATCCCGAAATCCTCAGCATTCGAGGCGGGCTACGACTTCCGTGCTCCCGGCATGCAAATCTCCCGTTTCTGTGCCTCCGGCCTTGATGCGGTCAATTTCGGCGCGGCGAAGATCGTTCAAGGCGCCGACGATATCGTGATCGCAGGCGGCGTTGAATCAATGTCGCGTGTCGGCATGGGCGCGGCGGGCGGGGCCTGGTATATGGACCCGTCCGTCGGCCTTCCCTCTTACTTCGTGCCGCAGGGTGTCTCCGCCGATCTGATCGCCACCAAATACGGCTTTTCCCGCGACGATGTGGACGCCTATGCGGTCGAGAGCCAGAAGCGCTCGGCCCATTCATGGAAGAACGGCTATTTCAAAAACTCGGTCGTCACCGTGAAAGACCAGAACGGCCTCACCATCCTTGACCACGATGAGCACATGCGCCCCACGACCGACATGCAGTCGCTCGCCAGCCTCAACGCCTCTTTCATCATGCCGGGTGAAATGGGTGGTTTTGATGCTGTCGCCATTCAGGCGCATCCCGATGTCGAAACGGTCAACCATGTGCATCACGCCGGCAACTCTTCCGGCATTGTCGATGGCGCTTCCGCGGTTCTTCTCGGTTCAAAGGCAGCGGGCAAAATGCTGTCCTCCAAGCCCCGCGCCCGCATCCGCGCCTTCGCCAATATCGGTTCCGATCCGGCATTGATGCTGACCGGTCCGGTCGATGTGACGGAAAAGCTCTTGAAGCGCGCCAGGATGAAGCTCTCGGACATTGACTTGTTCGAGCTCAACGAGGCCTTCGCCGCCGTTGTGCTGCGTTACATGCAGGCATTCGATATTTCGCATGACAAGATCAATGTCTGCGGCGGCGCCATCGCCATGGGGCATCCGCTCGGAGCGACCGGCGCGATGATCCTTGGCACCGTGCTGGATGAATTGGAGCGCCGCGATCTGAACGTTGCGCTGGTGACGCTCTGCATCGGCGCCGGTATGGGTACGGCGACGATTATCGAACGGGTGTGATGAGATGGAAAGCTCGGCGCGAGGCGCCCCCCTCTGCCTGCCGGCATCTCCCCCGCGAGGGGGGAGATCGGCACTCCGCCACTTTCCCGTTTGCTTGCAGCGTTGCAAAAAAGAGCGGGAACGGCGCCGCTTTCAATCTCCCCCCTTGCGGGGGAGATGTCCGGCAGGACAGAGGGGGGCGCCTCGCGCCGAGCTCTCTATCTTCATGAATCTCAATCGAATTCACCAAGCATTTTCCGCGCAACGCGTGTCCAGAATCTGACAGGAACCCGGCCATGACTTACATAAATTTCAAATTCGACGTTGATTCCGACGGCATCGCGCTCATCACATGGGACATGCCCGGCAAGTCGATGAACGTCTTCACCGAAGAGGTGATGAACGAACTTGATGCAATCATTGACCGTGTCACCTCGGATTCCGGCATCAAGGGAGCGGTGGTCACGTCGGGCAAGGACTCTTTCTCCGGCGGCGCAGATTTGACCATGCTGAAGCAGATGTTTCAGGTCTACCAGGATGCCAAGGCGAAGGACCCCGCAAACGCCACCAAACTTCTGTTCGACACCGCGGGCCGCATGACCTGGCTGTTCCGCAAGCTGGAAACTTCCGGCAAGCCCTGGGTCTCCGCCATCAACGGCGTTTGCATGGGCGGCGCGTTTGAACTCTCGCTCGCCTGCCATGGCCGCGTCGTCGCCGATGCGCCGAAGGTCAAGCTGGCGCTGCCGGAAGTCAAGGTTGGCATTTTTCCGGGCGCCGGCGGCACCCAGCGCGTACCGCGCCTGACCAATGCGCAAGACGCGCTGCAGATGATGACCACCGGGCAAAGCCTGTCGCCATCGCGTGCCAAGGCCATGGGTCTTGTCCACGAAGTCGTCGCCCCTGAAAACCTCATCGACGCTGCCAAGGCGATGATCAGGAATGGCCTGAAAGCCGTACAGCCATGGGACGAAAAGGGCTTCAAGCTGCCTGGTGGCGCGGTCTATTCGCCGGCGGGCGCAAATCTTTGGCCCGCAACCACAGCGATCCTGCGCCGTGAAACGCAAGCCAATTATCCGGGCGCTGCCGCCATACTGAAATGCGTCTATGAGGGCCTTCTCGTCCCGTTCGAAACGGGCCTGCGCATTGAGCAGCGCTATTTCACCAATGTTCTGCAATCCACAGCCGCTGGCATGATGATCCGCTCACTCTTCGTGTCTTTGCAGGAGCTCAACAAGGGCGCGCGCAGACCCAAAGGAATCGAGACCGACAAGCTGACCAAGATCGGCGTCGTCGGCGCTGGCTTCATGGGCGCAAGCATTGCCTATGTCACGGCAAAGGCCGGAATTCCCGTTGTCATTCTCGACCGCGACATGGACGCCGCCAACAAGGGCAAGGCGACTTCTGAGGGACTGATCACCGGTGAGATGCAAAAGGGCAGGGCGAGCCAGGACGACAAGGACGCGCTGCTGTCCCTCATCACACCAACGGCCGATTATGCCGATCTCGAAGGCTGCGATCTGGTGATCGAAGCCGTCTTCGAAGATCGCGACGTCAAGCGCGTTGTGACGGAAAAGGCCGAAGCTGTCTTGGCCTCATCGGCGATCTACGCCTCCAATACGTCGACGCTGCCAATCACCGGCCTGGCCACGGTTTCCAAACGCCCCAAAAACTTCATCGGCATCCATTTCTTCTCGCCTGTCGACAAGATGATGCTGGTCGAAATTATTATGGGCAAGAAGACCGGCGACAAGGCTTTGGCCGTGGCGCTCGACTATGTGCGCGCCATCAAGAAGACGCCGATTGTCGTCAACGACACGCGCGGTTTTTATGTGAACCGCTGCGTGCTGCGCTACATGTCGGAAGCCTATAATATGCTGATCGAAGGTGTGCCGCCGGCAATGATCGAGAATGCCGCCCGCATGGCCGGCATGCCGGTCGGTCCGCTGGCGTTGAATGACGAGACCGCTGTCGATCTTTCGCAGAAAATCCTGAAAGCAACGCTCGCTGATCTCGGCGCGAAAGCCATCGATCCGCGCCATCTCGATCTCATCAATTTGATGGTTGATAAGCACGGCCGCCTTGGCCGCAAGAACGGCAAGGGTTTCTATGACTATCCGGCCAAGCCCGCCAAAAAGCATCTCTGGCCGGAACTCAAGACGCTCTATCCGCAGCAGGATGCCGGCAAGGTCGATGTCAACGAACTGAAAGAGCGCTTCCTCTACGTGATCGCCTTGGAAGCGGCGCGCGTTATGGAAGAAGGCATTGTCACCGATCCGCGTGAAGCTGATGTCGGCTCGATCCTCGCCTTCGGCTTCGCGCCCTACACCGGTGGCACGCTGTCCTACATTGACGGCATCGGCGCGGCGAATTTCGTCAAGCGGGCCAAGGCTTTGCAGAAAAAATACGGCGCGCAGTTCAAGGCAAACAAGATGTTGGAAGACATGGCCGCCAAGGGCGAGACTTTCTACGAACGGTTTGATCCCTATGCGAAGAAGCAGGCGGCCTGATCGGGCCGCCCTGCGCCTGCACCTTTATTCTGTCTTTCGCGCCCGCATGCGCAGTGATTTTTCGCTCCGGGCGCGCTTGGCTGGTTCCACATTCGGAAACGACGCAACCCTTGGCCTCGCGGCATCATGTGTTGGTTTGATTTGACCTTGAAGCCCGCCTTCGCCTAACTATCCGGCAAAGGAAGTAGGCATGTACCGGTCGGTCACATATGATATTTCAGTGTCGGTGGAGCCCGTCTATCTCGACCACCAGTCGCAGCCGGATGAAGGCCGCTACGTTTGGGCCTATCGCGTCCTTATTGAAAACGGGTCGGACAAGACGGTGCAGCTGCAATCGCGCTACTGGCGCATCACCGATCAGAACGGGCATGTGGAGGAAGTGCGCGGCCCCGGCGTCGTCGGCGACCAACCCATCCTCAATCCGGGTGATTCCTATTCATACTCGTCCGGTTGTCCACTGAAGACCCCTTCCGGCACCATGGTCGGCCGCTACCAGATGCGCGGCGAGGACGGGCACGATTTCGAGATTGATATACCGGCGTTTTCGCTGGATATTCCGGGCGAGAGAAGGGTGTTGAATTAATGTGGCTCCAGGCTTCCCCCTTGCGGGGAAGGTGGGCGCGAAGCGGACGGATGGGGGTCGGGAGGAAGATGCTGAGTTTGCAGGAAATGGCTGCAGCGCTTCTTCTTGCAACGCAGCAACTTCTTCACCACCCCCATCCTGCCGCGAATGCGGCCACCTTCCCCGCAAGGGGGAAGGCTGGAGCTCAGCTAAACCCCAAACTCCCCCGGCTCAAACACATAGGCTGTCGAGCAGAACTCGCAGCGCACCTCAATCTTGCCGTCCTCAACCGAGTCCCGGATTTCCTCAGCGCTGAAGCCTTCCAGCACGCCCCTGATCTTGTCTTCCGAGCACGAACAGTCATCCAGAACCTTCGTCGCCGCAAACACGCGCACGCCGCGCTCGTTGAACAGGCGATAGAGCAGGCCTTCAACTCCGACCTGCGGATCGGTCAGTTCAGAATCCTCGATCGTCGAGGCCAGCGCCTTGGCTTCAAGCCAGGCGTCGTCTTCGTTGTGAAACATCTCGTGCCCCTCGGGCGCGTCGCCGCCGGAAATGTCGCCTTGGCGCATGCGCTCCGGGCTTTCGGGCAGGAACTGCACAATGATGCCGCCCGCCCGAATGCGCTCGACCATCTTGCCATCGCCGTCCCGCTCGATCAGCGTTGCCGTCGAGAGGCGCACATGCGTCGGTATCTGCTCGGACTGGCGGAAATACACCCGCGCCACTTCCTCAAGGCTCGACCCGTCGAGCGCCACGATCCCCTGGTACCGCTGCATGAATTCGCCCTGGTCAATCGTCAGCGCAAGCGTGCCATTGCCGAGAAGCTGCGCCGGCGACGTGCGGCCCCCGGCCTCTGCTTCAGCAAGCATTTCCGCATCAAAACCAGCATAAGCGCGCACCGACTGCGGCGCGCGGAAATCCGCGACCAGCATGTTGACCGGCCCGTCCGACTGGGTTTGCAGGATGAACTTGCCCTCGAACTTCAGTGAAGTCCCCAGGATGACAGCGAGCGCCACCGCCTCCGCCAAAAGCCGCGCCACCGCAGGCGGGTAGGAATGGCGGCCGAGAATGCCGTCAAGCAGTGGCCCGAGTTGAACAGCGCGGCCACGCGTATCAAGGCCATCGACTTGAAACGGCACAACAGCGTCATCGCCTGCGAGTGGAAGCCCTGCTTCAGACCGGGGTTCGCTCATGGGTTCAAATCTCTCGCATGCACCAGGCGAGAATCGCCTTTTGCGCATGGAGCCGGTTCTCGGCCTCGTCAAAGACAACGGATTGCGGGCCGTCGATCACCTCGTCCGTCACCTCTTCGCCGCGATGCGCGGGAAGGCAATGCATGAAAAGCGCGTCTTTCTTCGCGTGTCCGATCAGGGTCGGGTTGACCTGAAACGGCAGGAACACGTTTTGCCCGCGGGCGCGCGCTTCCTGCCCCATTGACACCCAGCAATCCGTCACCACGCAATCCGCATCTTTCACGGCTTCGACGGGGTTGTTGGTCATACGGACGTGCGAGCCGTGCTTCTTGGCCCAGTCAATGTATTTCTGCTGCGGCTCGGAACCTTCCGGCACGCCGATTGCCAGGTCGAAACCAAAGCGCGCCGAGGCTTCGATCATGGAATGCAAGACGTTGTTGCCATCGCCAGACCAGGCAAATTTCTTGCCCCTGACCGGGCCGCGATGCTCCTCATAGGTCATGATGTCGGCCATGATCTGACAGGGATGGGTGTCATCTGTCAGCGCGTTGATAACCGGGATCGTGGCATGTTCGGCAAGTTCCAGCATGCGGTTGTGCGTGGTGGTGCGGATCATGACGATGTCCACATAACGCGACAGCACTTTGGCCGTGTCGGCAATCGATTCAGAATGACCAAGCTGCATTTCCGAGCCCGTCATCACGATCGTTGTACCGCCGAGTTGGCGCATGCCGACGTCAAAGGAAATGCGTGTCCGCGTCGATGGCTTGTCAAAGATCATGGCCATGACCTTGCCCTCAAGCGGTCGCTCGTTGGCGCCCGACTTCAAACGCAGCTTCCGTTGCTTTGCGTCTTCAAGAATGTGGCGCAGATCCGAAGCGGAGACCGCGGAAATGTCGGTGAAATGGCGAATGTCGGTCGAGGGCATGGCGTTAGGCAGACTTTCTCGCAGCGACTTGCGAAAGGCTGATTGCCGCCGCCTCGATCCGGCCCAAGGCGTCCCGCGCCTCGGAAATGGAAACCGTGAGAGGTGGCAGGAGCCGCACCACATTGTCGCCTGCCCCAACCGAAAGAAGATGCTCCTTGCGCATCGCTTCAACGAAATCGGTGTTGGGCACGACACATTTCAGACCCATGAGCAACCCGGCGCCGCGCGTCTCGGCGATCACGTCAGGATACCGGTCGGCAATAGAGGCAAGGCCCTGCTTCATGGTCAGCGCAACATCGCGCACGTGTTCGAAAAAGCCGTCAGCAAGAATGACGTCGAGCACGGCATTGCCCACCGCCATCGCCAGCGGGTTGCCGCCATAGGTCGTGCCGTGACTGCCAGGCGTCATCGCCTTGGCGGCCGCTTCCGTTGCAAGACACGCCCCAAGCGGAAAGCCGCCGCCAATGCCCTTTGCCACAGCAAGAATGTCAGGCGTGATGCCGGCCCATTCATGAGCAAAGAGTTTACCTGTCCGGCCGGTTCCGCATTGAACTTCATCGAAGATCAGAAGAATGCCGGCCTCATCGCAAATGGAACGGATTTCCCGCAAGGTCTCAGCCGGAACCACCCGCACGCCGCCTTCGCCCTGAACCGGTTCAATCAGCACCGCGGCGGTTTCGCCGGTAATCGCCGCCTTCAGCGCCGCGACATCGGCGAATGGAACCTGATCGAAACCTTCGACCTTCGGGCCAAAACCTTCCAGATACTTCGCCTGTCCTCCGGCGGCGAGCGTCGCGAGCGTGCGGCCGTGAAAAGCCCCTTCAAATGTCACAAAGCGGATGCGTTGCGGTTCGCCATTGGCATAATGAAAGCGCCGGGCCGTCTTGATGGCGCATTCGAGCGCTTCCGCGCCGGAGTTTCCGAAAAACACCCGGTCGGCAAAACTCGCCGCGCACAGGCGCTGCGCAAGGCGCTCCTGACCGGGAGAGTCGTAAAGGTTCGAGACATGCCAAAGTTTGTCGGCCTGTTCCTTGAGCGCCTGCACGAGATGCGGATGGGAATGACCGAGGGAGTTCACCGCAATTCCTGCAGCGAAGTCGAGATATTTCTTTCCATCTTCTGTAAACAGCCAGACACCTTCGCCGCGCTCGAACCGCAGGTCTATCCGGGCGAAAGCTGTATAAAGGGCGTCGGTTTTGGTCATGGTACGACCTTTCGCTAAGGTTTTTGCAGGGCAAAACGGCAATTAAAAAAGCCGCCTTTGGCGGGCGGCCTTCGCACAATATCCGTTCTTGTGGTCAAAAAGTCAACAAAGCCCAAGTCAAGTGTTAATCACCGGTTCTTCGCTATAATTTTGCCACTGTTGCAATGTTGATGCACATTGATTCGCAAGTTGGGGAAAACCTTCAAAAGCGATTTGTGACAGGGGCATGACTCTTGTCATCGGGGCTCATGATGGGCTAATTTCCCCGGCATAGAAACTAGATTTCGTGCGGCATCCCCTAGTGTGAGCGTAGATGTTGTGCCTCCATCCGGCTTTGCCGCGTGGTGAAGAAGGATTCCGGCTTGGGGAAAGCCAAATTGGAGCGGCAGATGAACTGGACTGACGAACGTGTTGAGATGCTTAAAAAGCTGTGGTCTGAGGGCTTGAGTGCCAGTCAGATCGCAGCGCAGCTGGGCAGTGTCACTCGAAATGCTGTAATCGGCAAAGTGCACAGGCTGAAACTGTCCGGCCGCGGCAAGCAAACGAGTTCTGCCCCGCGCGTCAAGAAGCCCCAGTCATCAATTGCTTCGGCGCCGCGTTCATCTTCGCCGCGCAATCACACGGCGCGTGTATCCTCACACGGGCACTCGATTGGCAATGCCGCGCTGAAAACGGAATATGTCAGTATTCCCCGGACACAGACCGTCGCCGAGATCAGCCCGCTTTTCGTGGTGCCGGTGTCACGCGAATTGAAGCTGGTGCAACTGACGGAAACCACGTGCAAATGGCCAAATGGCGATCCCATGCACGATGATTTCAACTTCTGCGGCAATGACTCACCGGATTCGGGGCCCTATTGCGGATACCACTCGCGTCTGGCCTACCAGCCGGCCGCGGAGCGCAAGCGCCTGCGCTGAAGCGATCTATCAACCTTTTCCGGAAGATCTATTCCAATCTGACGATCAGACCTGTTCGATCGAGTACCCGGAACCGCGAACGGTGCGGATCGGATCGAATTCCTTGCCGCGGTTGATGGCCTTGCGCAGACGCCCGACATGCACATCGACGGTGCGGTCGTCGACGTAAATGTCCTGACCCCAGACACCGTCAAGCAATTGCGTGCGCGAAAACACCCGCCCGGGCGCCTGCATCAAAAACTCCAGCAGACGGAATTCCGTCGGTCCAAGTTTCAGTTCGCGGCCCGAACGATGCACCCGGTGCGCCTCGCGGTCGAGTTCGATCTCGGCGACCTTGAGCAGCGAGGCCACCGTTTCCGGTCTTGACCGGCGCAAAAGCGCTCTGACGCGCGCCATCAGCTCGGGCGTTGAAAACGGCTTGACGACATAATCATCGGCGCCGGTTGACAGACCCCGCACGCGCTCGGATTCTTCGCCGCGCGCCGTCAGCATGATGATCGGAACCCGCACCGTCTCCGGCCAAATGCGCAGACGGCGGCAAAGTTCGATACCTGAAACGCCGGGAAGCATCCAATCCAGCATGATCAGGTCCGGCGCGTGATCACGCAAGACGATCTCGGCCTCGTCGCCGCGCGAAATGGTCTCCACCTGATAGCCCTCGGCTTCCAGATTGTAGCGCAGCAGAATGCTGAGCGCCTCTTCGTCCTCAACGACGGCTACGCGCGGAATTATCGCCATGGCCAGCTCCAGCTACTTCGCCGGTTCATCAAGAATAACCCGGTGCGTCTTGTCCTCCTTGGGGCGCTCCATCGACATTTGCTGGCCGGTGACGATGTAGTAGATCGTTTCGGCAATGTTGGTGGCATGATCGCCAATGCGCTCGACGTTCTTGGCGCAGAACAACAGATGCGTGCAGGACGAGATGTTCCGGGGATCCTCCATCATGTAGGTCAGGAGTTCGCGGAACAGCGAGGTGTACATGGCATCAATTTCATCGTCGCGATTGCGAACGCGGTCCAGCACTTCCACGGATCGCGAAGCGTAGGCGTCAAGCACTTCCGAAAGCTGGGTCAGGGCAAGCTCCGCCAGACTTTCCAACCCGCGAAAGATTTTCAGCGGGTGGGTTGTTTCCGAGACGGCAAAGTTGCGTTTTGCAATGTTTTTGCCCATGTCGCCGACCCGCTCCAGATCGCCGGAAATCCGAATGGCTCCGATGATTTCGCGAAGGTCGTTCGCCATAGGCTGGCGCTTGGCAATGATCATGATCGCCTTTTCATCGATTTCGCGCTGGGCGTCGTCGAGAAACTGATCGTCCTTTATGACTTTCTGCGCAAGCTTGGTGTCGGCGCGAACCAGCGCCTTGATCGACTGGTCAACCATGCGCTCGGCATGACCGCCCATCTCGGCGATTCGTTGCGCCAGATACTTCAATTCTTCATCGTAGGAACTGACGGTATGTTGTGAGAGCATCAAGTATTTCCTTCAGTCTGTGCCGGATCAACCAAAACGTCCTGTAATGTAATCCTGCGTCCGTTTCTGTGTGGGGTTGGAGAACATGACTTCAGTCGGCCCTTCCTCAACGAGCACCCCGAGATGGAACATTGCGGTGCGCTGCGACACCCGAGCCGCCTGCTGCATCGAATGTGTCACAATCACGATTGTGTAGTTCGCGCGCAATTCATCGATCAGTTCTTCAATCTTCGCTGTCGCAATTGGATCGAGTGCCGAACAGGGTTCATCCATGAGAATGACCTCTGGATCAACCGCAATGGCGCGGGCGATGCAAAGCCGCTGTTGCTGGCCACCCGACAGGCTCGTGCCTGAATGATCCAGCCGGTCCTTCACTTCCTCAAACAGACCCGCCTTCTTCAGGCTCGCGACAACCACGCCCTCCAGTTCGCTTTTGGTTTTGGTAAGACCATGGATTCGAGGCCCATAGGCGACATTCTCAAAGATCGACTTGGGAAACGGATTTGGCTTCTGGAAAACCATACCGACATTTGCGCGCAGCTGAACAACGTCGAGGCTCTTGTCATAGATGTTTTGTCCGTCGATTTCGATCAGACCTGTAACCCGGCATGTGGGTATTGTGTCGTTCATGCGGTTGATGGCGCGAAGAAACGTCGACTTGCCGCATCCCGACGGGCCGATGAACGCTGACACATTGCGCGCGGGGATATCAATGGACAGGTCTTTGATCGCCTGTTTCTCGCCGTAAAAGACGTCGACATTGCGCGCCTTGATCTTCACCGGCGTTTCCGCGGCGCCTGAGTTGTCCAAGACTGGAATTGCAGTTTCAGCAGCCACTGTGTTCACCTTTAAAGCACCCTCTTTTGTCATGGAATCCATCACGAAACTTCCTTCCAGCTACCAACGGCGTTCGAAGCGCTTGCGCAAGTAAATTGCGACGGCGTTCAAACAAAACAAAACAACCAGCAAGACGATGATCGCCGCAGCGGTTTTCGCCTGAAACCCGATTTCCGGAAGATCCGACCACAGGAAAATCTGCACGGGCAGCACAGTGGAAGCGTCGGTAAATCCCTGCGGCACGTCGACGATGAAAGCAATCATGCCAATCATCAAGAGTGGCGCGGATTCGCCAAAAGCCCTTGCGATGCCAAGAATCGTTCCCGTGAGAATACCCGGAACGGCGAGAGGCAGAACATGGTGAAACACAGCTTGCTGGTGGGAGGCGCCGACACCGAGCGCCGCTTCCTTGATCGAGGGCGGCACCGAACGGAACGCGGCGCGTGCCGCAATGATGATCGTCGGCAAAACCAGCAGCGCCAGAACAAGGCCACCCACCAGCGGCGCCGATCGCGGCATGCCGAAAAAATTGAGGAAGATCGCAAGACCCAGCAAGCCAAAAATGATCGAAGGCACTGCCGCAAGGTTATTGATGTTGACTTCTATGAGGTCAGTGAACCGGTTCCTGCCGGCGAACTCTTCAAGATAGACAGCCGCGGCAACGCCGATCGGCAGGCAGATTGACAGGGTCACGGCGATCACCAGCAGTGAACCGGAAAGGGCGCCCCTGATGCCGGCAAGTTCAGGGGAGCGCGAATCTCCGCCGGTGAAGAACCTCCAGGCGAAATCCCTCGAAACAACGCCGTTGTCCTTAAGCGATTCCATCCAGAGTATTTCACGGTCGCTGGACCGCCTGTCGCTTTCACCGGTGCTGAAGATAACGCTGTCCCAGTCTGCGGACGCCACAACGCCAGAGCTGCGCGGCTGTTCGATCACATCGGCCTTGGCGACATTGCCGTCAACCGAGACCACACGCAGCGCGCCATCATTGGCGCGCACGATGCCTCCCTTGGCGAGCGGCGCGGACGTTGTGATCAAATAACCTTCGCCATCTTCGGCCAGAGTGATTTCGCCCGATCCAGCCGTTTTTGTCACCTTGGCTTGGTAGCCCTTGAGATAGAGATCGGCATCCCCCGACAACAGCGCCGGAACCATGACCTTTGTGCCAATCAGTGCCGGGTCAGCCATCACCGCGTCACGAAGCCATTCGCCAGCGCCAGGCGAAAGCAATGAAGACAATTGCTTGCGTCCGGCACGGTCAGTAACGCCTGCGAACTGATCGCGCAAAGCATTGCGAACGAGCGCCTGGAAATCGGCTCCCGCAATGGCTTTGGCGTCCACTTCGGCAGGATCAACCATGACCTCAATCTGCGCGGTGTGTTCCAGGAATGCCGGAAAACCCTTGGTCACGATGTCAACCACGAGGAAGATCAGGAACAATGCAGTCACGGTCAGCGCGGCAATACCATAGCCTTTGAACCGGCGCTCGGTGCGATACCGTTTTGCAACAAGGCCGGCGCCGCCCTTCATGGAAACGCCGCGGATGGTTGAATCAGTCATATTGTTCCCGGTATTTCTGCACGACGCGCAATGCGATGTAGTTGAGGATGAGGGTGAAGATAAAAAGGACGAGTCCCAGCGCGAAGGCTGAAAGGGTCTTGGCCGAGTCAAACTCCTGATCACCGACCAGAAGCGTTGCAATTTGCACGGTGATGGTGGTGACCGCCGCAAGCGGGTTGACGGAAAGGTTGGCGGCAAGACCCGCCGCCATGACCACGATCATGGTTTCACCAATTGCGCGTGATATGGCAAGAATGAAAGCGGAAACAATGCCCGGCAGCGCCGCCGGCAGCACAACCTTTTTGATGGTCTCCGATTTTGTGGCCCCCATCGCATAGGAGCCGTCGCGAAGGGATTGCGGCACCGCGTTGATGACATCGTCGGCGAGCGATGAAATGAGCGGGATGATCATCATGCCCATCACAACACCTGCGGCCAGCGCCGACTCTGAGGATACCGACAATCCAACGCTTTCGCCCCAGCCGCGAATGAGGGGAGCGACGGTCAATGCTGCGAAAAAGCCAAGCACAACGGTCGGAATGCCAGCCAGGATTTCCAGGATCGGTTTGGCAAAGCCGCGCACTCTCAGCGATGCATATTCGGCCATGTAGATTGCGGCAAAAAGACCAAGCGGACCGGCAATGCAAATCGCGATCACGGTAATGAGCAACGTGCCGACAAGCAGCGGGATGAACCCGAACGACCCGGGCGAAGCGGTTGGGGCCCAGTGAGTGCCGGTCAGAAACGCGATTGGCGAGACCTCCCTGAAGAACAGCACGGACTCAAATGCGACGGAAAACACGATGCCGATTGTCACAAGGATGGCAAAAGCGGCGCAAGCGCCGAGAATCCAGAGCACGATGCGCTCAAAGGTGTTGCGGGCGCGATAATCGGGCGAAATTTTCTGATGGAACAGCGTGACCATCGCCGCTGCCGCCGCAAGGGCAATCCAGGAAATGGAGCCAGGCAGGAAAGCCGCGCCGGCCGCCGCCACGACGAACGCGGTAAGCAAACCAACCAAAGCGAGCAGCAAACCATGATATGCCGGCAGCGAATGCAGGCTTGCGGCGCCGGACTGCTGCAAAGCAGCGGCGCGGCTGCGTCCGAGAAAAAAGGATGCCGACACAAGAAGCAATACCAGAAAAGTAAACAGAATCATGTCGCAGTCCACACTTTCCGGGTTAGGCGCTGCGCCCTGACGCGTCAGCCTCGAAAGAAACGGGGCAGCCAGCGGCCACCCCGTCGAAACAACGGCTTACTTCAGGCCGTCAACCTTGAGAGTTTCCATG
>JANNRN010000346.1:0-5604 GCA_031401375.1 Phyllobacteriaceae bacterium
GAAAAGTCAGCGGATTTCTTGAACTTTCACGCGAGGAAGAGCAGTACGAAGCCCCGCAGTTGCGCAAGAAGCACTATCGCGAATTCGTCATGCCATCAGCGCCTGATCATTCAACATTCGTCAATCAAGCGAGGAAATCCGTATGACGTCTCCCGCCCCTCTCGGCGCTCACTCAGAAGTCGGCAAGCTCAGGACCGTGCTCACATGTAGGCCCGGCCTGGCGCACCAGAGGCTGACGCCGTCGAACTGCGACGAACTTCTGTTTGACGATGTGTTCTGGGTGCATGAGGCGAAGAACGATCACCACGACTTTGTCGTGAAAATGGAAGAGCGCGGTGTCGAAGTTCTGGAAATGCATGCGCTGCTTGCGGAAACGCTCAAGGACCAAACCGCGCTGAACTGGCTGCTGGATCGCAAGTTCACCGAGAACCAGGTCGGCATCGGCATGGGCGATGAGTTGAAGAGTTGGCTGGGCGAACTGCCCACCCCGCTGTTGGCGGAGTTCCTCGTCGGCGGCATTGCCGTCAGCGATCTGCCGTTCAAGACGCATGGCATGTTCGGGCTCTATCTCGGGGCCCATGGGTTCATCGCGCCGCCGCTGCCCAACCTGATGTTCACGCGTGATACCAGCGCGTGGATCTATGGCGGGGTCACCCTTAATCCCATGCATTGGCCGGCGCGCCGTCAGGAAACGCTGCTGACTGGCGCCGTCTACAAATTTCATCCGCGCTTCAAGGACAGCGATTTCAACATCTGGTGGGGTGACCCTGAAAGGGACTTTGGTCCGGCGACACTTGAAGGCGGCGACATCATGCCGATCGGCAATGGCGTCGTTCTCGTCGGCATGGGTGAGCGCTCGACACCGCAGGCGGTGGGGCAGCTGGCGCGGGCCTTGTTTGCAGGAAATGCCGCCACGCGCGTTATCGCCTGCCAGATGCCGCAGTCGAGATCCGCCATGCATCTGGATACAGTGTTCACGCTCTGCGACCGTGCGGTCGCCACCAGTTTCGTTGAGGTTGCCGAACAGCTGCGTTGTTACAGCCTTCGCCCTGCCGACAAGGCTGGCGCCATGGATGTGCGCGTCGAACAAAAACCGGTCTTCGAGCTCGTCGCCGAATGTCTTGCAATCAAGAAACTGCATGTCATTGCCACGGGCGGCGATGCCGCCGAGCAGGAGCGCGAACAGTGGGACGACGGCAACAACCTGATCGCGCTCGAGCCCGGGGTTGTTGTTGCCTATGACCGCAATGTCTACACCAACACGCTGCTGCGAAAGGCAGGTGTCGAGGTCATTACGATCCGCGGCGCGGAGCTCGGCCGGGGCCGCGGCGGCGGCCATTGCATGACCTGTCCGATTTCCCGGGACCCCTAGCTGATGGTGAAATCCTCATGACTCACATTCTCAAGAACCGCAGCTTCCTGACGCTTCGCGATTTCACGCCAATTGAGATCAAGGCGCTGCTCAAATTGTCGGCCGACCTCAAATCGGCGAAGTACGCCGGCACCGAGCAGCAATTGCTCAAGGGCAAGGTCATTGCGCTCATCTTTGAGAAGGCGTCGACCCGCACGCGCGTCGGCTTCGAAGTGGCGGCCTATGATCAGGGCGCGCATGTGACTTACCTTGGACCCAGCGGAACCCAGATCGGCTACAAGGAATCGATGAAGGATACCGCCCGCGTGCTTGGCCGTCTCTACGATGCCATCGAATACCGTGGCTTCGGTCAGGAGGTTGTCGAGGAATTGGCCAGATATTCCGGCGTGCCGGTCTATAACGGCCTGACCGACGAGTTTCATCCGACACAGGTTCTGGCCGACCTCTTGACCATGCAGGAACACAGCGACAAGCCGCTGAGCCAGCTGAGCTATTGTTTCCTCGGCGATGCAGGCAATAATATGGGGGATTCGCTTTTGATCGGCGGCGCCAAGATGGGCATGGATGTGCGCCTTTGCGCGCCGAAAGCCTGCTGGCCGGATCAGGCAATCATTGATGCCGCCAAAACAATCGCCGAGCAGACCGGCGCCAAAATCTGTATCACGGAAGCGCTTGACGAGGCTGTGCCCGGCTGTGATTTCCTCTATACCGACGTGTGGCTGTCGATGGGCGAGCCGGAGGAAAAATGGGCCGAGCGCATCGCGCTGCTCAAAGCCTATCAGATCAATGCCGGCGTCATGCAGATGACCGGCAAAGCGTCCACCAAGTTCATGCATTGCCTGCCGGCCTTCCATAATGCCGAGACCAAGGTCGCCAAGGACATCAAGGCGAAGTTCGGGCTTGAGGCCATGGAAGTCACCGACGAGGTATTTGAATCGCCCGCCTCAATCGTTTTCGACCAGGCGGAGAACCGCATGCACACGATCAAGGCGATTCTCGTCGCCACCATCGGCTCTTGATCGATGCGCGTCGTTATCGCGCTCGGCGGCAATGCGCTCTTGCAGCGCGGCCAAGAGCTATCGGCCGAGAACCAGCGCATCAATGTCAAACGCGCGGCGAAAGCCATCGCCGCCGTCATCAACGCCGGCCATGAAGTCATCATCTCGCATGGCAACGGCCCGCAGGTCGGGTTGATGGCGCTGCAGAATGCCGCCTACACGGCCGGAAGCCTTTACCCGCTCGATGTGCTCAGCGCCGAGTCGATCGGCATGATCGGTTATCTGATCGAGCAGGAACTGGCCAACTTGTTTGCGCGAGAAAAACTGTTTGCAACGCTTCTCACACAGATCGAAGTTGATCCGGACGATCCGGCGTTTCTCACTCCCTCAAAGCCGATTGGACCCATCTACTCAAAAGAGGAAGCGCAAGCCATTGCCAAGGCGCAAGGCTGGACAATCGGCAAAGACGGCGCCAATTTTCGCCGCCTGGTCCCTTCGCCCACGCCGCGGCGCATATTGCAGATTGACGTCGTCAAGCTGCTCTTGAAAGCAGGCGTCGTGGTGATCTGCGCTGGCGGCGGCGGCATCCCGGTCATTCGCTTGCAGGATGGCAGTTACACCGGCTCTGAAGCGGTCATCGACAAGGACCGCACCAGCGCCCTTCTTGGCTCGGGACTTGATGCGGATGCCTTGTTGATGCTGACCGATGTCGATGGCGTCTATCGCGATTGGGGCACGCCCGGGCAAACGCTGCTTCGCAGCTTAAGTCCGGCTGCGGCGCGCAATCATGCCTTTGCGGCGGGGTCGATCGGGCCGAAAGTGGAGGCGGCGGCGTCATTCGTCACCGCCGGAGGCAGGCTCGCCGGGATAGGCAGGATCGAGGACGCACTTGCCATGCTAGAGGGCCGCGCCGGGACGATCATGACCGGCGCGCAGGCTGCGGGTTCGGCCAAATCCGCCCGGACAGAATAGCGCCGGCGCATCTCTGCTTGACAGGAGAATTACGTCGAACCCGGCTCTGCACCCTCAGCGGTGTTTTCACGCAGGGCTTGCTGCAGCCCGGTCATTGCCCTTCGCAAACCATGCACCTGGTCCAGAAGGCTCAAGACCACGCCGACGCCCTCTTGATTGACGCCGAGATCGTGCATCAAGTCGCGGATCAATTGAGCACGCGCCAAGTCTGCTTCTGAAAACGCCGGGTCAGTTGCGGGTCCTGCGGGAACCAGCCACTCTTCCTCAACCCACAGGTCGAGGGTTTCCTGGTCAAGCTCAGCGCGAAACAGAAAATCCAGTTTGCTGATGATCATGGCTGCATCCCCCGCCTTGGATCATATCCTTGGCCCGGTGACCATTTCGACAGAAAGGCGTCCAATTCGGTGTCCGCCTCAAGTGGCAGCATGACCTTCAGCGTGACGAGTTCGTCGCCGCGCCCGCCAGGTTTTGAAGCGCCCTTTCCTTTCAGCCGCAGCATTGAACCCGTATTCGATCCTTTCGGCACCGCCACCATCACCGGACCTGCGGGCGTTGGCACCTTGATGCGGGCGCCGAGCACCGCTTCGCTCAAGGTCACCGGCAGTTCGAGATGAATGTCATGACCTTCGCGCCGGAAAAACTTGTGCGGATTGATCGAAATCTCCACCAGCGCGTCGCCCGCTTCACCCTCGCCGGGGGACGGCGCTCCCTTGCCGCGCAGGCGCAGGACCTGTCCCTCTTGAATGCCGGACGGGATTGTGACGTCGAGAACGCCGCCTTCAGGCAGCGACAATCGCCGGGTCGCGCCGTTGACCGCGTCGAGAAACTCCACCGAAAGGCGGTAATGCAAATCCTGTCCCCGCACCCGTCTTGCTTGTCTGGCATGACGCCGGAACAATTCGGCCAAGACATCATCACCTTCGGCAAAATCCGCAAAGCCGCCGGCGTTGTCATACGGGTGCCCGCCAGCGCCCTCGCGGGCGTAATCCTTGTAATATTGCTGCCGCGGCTTTTCAGCCCCCGACGCATCGATCTCTCCGCTGTCAAATCGCTTTCGCTTGTCAGCGTCGGACAACAATTCGTTGGCGGCGGACAATTCCTTGAAGCGCTCCTCAGCGCTCTTGTTTCCCGGATTGAGGTCCGGATGCCACTTCTTCGCCAACCGGCGATAGGCTTTGCGAATATCGTCTGCTGACGCGGTCTTGGCGACACCGAGGATTTCGTATGGATCTTTCAACACTGCCTCATGTGAAATTTGGGCCCCGCAGGACGTTTGTCTGCCAATCATTCGTGCAGGCGTATTGCAGCGATGTTATGACCATGGTCATGCTGTCAAAAAGACCTGTCCTGCAGCGAACGGCGCGCACCACGTCACGGCCAGCAATTCTCTTTCGTTCGCCATCGCGAATGACCAACGCCCGTGAGCTTGTGAGATCGCGCAGCGCCTCGAGAACGTGCTCGGTGCGCACTTCCTGCACTGCGATGATGACCACCGACAGCAGCGCGAAGGCAAGCAGAATGAGCGCCTCCTCCAAGCTCCCAAGTATCAGATAGACGATCCCGCCGATGACAAGAAACGCCAGCATCGGCTCGCGCAGCACGTCCAGAATAATGCGCAACGGCGTGCGCCGGTTGGGCCGGGGAAGTTCGTTATGGCCCTCGGAAAGGAGTCGCGCCTGAGCGTCAGCTTCACTCAGACCCGGTCCTGGCGCAGTCAGTTGCCGAAGGTGCCGCACATCTGAACCTGCAGGCGGGCTCCGGTGCAAGTCAGGCTGGCGGTTTTTTGTCAGGGTAATCTCCGGTTCTTACAATCTCGAGTTTGACATTGGTCACAAACGCGGCCAGCGCGCCCAGAATGGCAAGCAGGGGTGCTGCAAGAATAACGGCGCCGCCCGCAATCGCTCCGATCGTCAGCGGCATTTCGACCACGATATCTCCATCAGGCTCGACGATGCGAATCCGTTTGACCTGACCGCCTGTGGCAGGCCCTTCTGCGCGCACTTCGATTTGTTCGGTCCATGTTGGCTTGTGTGCATGTTCACTTTGCTATTCGGCCTTTCCAGAAGCCGCAGCCTGCGGTTCGTCGTTTTTCATCTTTGGGCCTCCTTTGAGAAGAATGTTAAGGTTAGTCTAGCACCGGCGGCAGGGCGCGTGTTGACAAGGATCAACATAGACCGGTGCGTGCCGGCCATCTGGTCTGCGCATGTTGCAAACGATGTAATGCGGGCGCGCGGCATACAAATATTGCCCGGCAAGGATGAT
>JANNRN010000347.1:0-2277 GCA_031401375.1 Phyllobacteriaceae bacterium
CTATTGCCATTCGACCTTGCGCGTGGAGAACATCAATACCGCGAGCAACAGGAAACCGGTGATGGCGCCGGCGAGCAGCGCCGTCTCTTCGAGCCGCAGCACCATGAAAAGCAGGCCGTAAAGCACCGCGAAACTGCCGAACGCCGCAAAGCTCCACCTCTTTCCGGGAAACAGCGAGGCCACGAACGAGGAAATCACCGCACCGGTTGCGCTGGCCGCAATCGCATAGGCCATGGCGAAGCCGACATGCTCGGCAAAGGCCAGAAGAAGGACGAAGAACATGACGATCATCAGGCCCGACATCGTGTATTGAACCAGATGCATGCGCCCGCCAGACAATAGTTCAATGGCAAACACGATGAGGAAGGCAGCGCCAATGAAGATCACGCCATATTTCACCGCCCGCTCGACCAGCCGGTAGAAATCGACCGGTTGATAGAAGCGCACGCCAAAAATGGCATGGGTCATCGTTGAATACGTATTCTGGTCTGCCACCATCGCAGCTGGAATGTTCCGGGCAAGCTCTGGTATGCTCCAACTCGCCGTAAATCCGTTATCCCTGATGTCGTGGCGCGTGGGCAGATAGGCGCCGGCAAAACTTGGATGCGGCCAGGACGACGTGACTTCAACATCGCTCTGGCGCGCGACCGGCACGAAGTTGAGCTCCTGCGATCCCTTGAACGAGATTTCAATTTTGAAAGGCACTGGCTGCGGGGAGACATCGGACAACGCCGCGCTCAAATTGACCGGTGCGCTGAACCCCGGCATGAATCCGCTACCGGTTGACGCGCCGGGTTCGATTTTCGGCGCGGCGGCGCCATTGACGCTGACGGTAACCGATTCGATCCCGTTCGGCTCGGAAAGGCCCGTCACGATCCTGGCGCGCGACCAGTCCACTGAGATGATCTGGCTGTCCAGACTGGCAAGGTCAGGCTTGGAAAAGGTGCCTTCAGCGGCAAGGTTGGTCTGATACACCGTCGCCTCATGAATGCCGCGCTTGCGGGTTTCGGTCTTTGACTGCGCTTTGACATTGAGCCTGTCGGGCACGATCAAGAGGTTGCGGTCTGACTGGCGCGATACCGATCCGGCCTCGCCGGTGTTCACCGCAATGACCGCAGGCACCATGATGAACGGGCCGGTGAGCTGCTGAACGCCGCCCCATTGCTGGGCGATCTCAGTGGTCGCAGCGCGAAACCGCTCCTCACGGTCCTGAACAAGGGCAAGGACCATGAACAGCGGGATGGTCAAAAACAGCGCCAGTGCGCCCAAGAGGAAGAACTTGAGGCCGAGCAGGCGGCCCTTGGACAGTTCGATTTTCGGTGCCGGAATCTGAAAAGGCTCCGGTTTTCCCGGCCGCTCAGTAGTGTCACTCATGATCCATCCCTTCGTGAGCAAGTTATGCAAGAACCAGCATAAAAGCCGATTTCGTTTGCAAGGCGCCGGAATCGCGATTTCATTTTGTCAAACTAAAGCGGACGGATCCCGATTTTATCGGCGCCTGACTTGAAAATGCCGCGCTTTCGGCCACATTGCGGTTAACGGCAACCGAAAAGGAATTCTCCATGAAACGTCACGCTACAGCGATTTGGTCCGGTGATCTGAAGACCGGCAAGGGCCTGCTTACCGCCCAGAGCGGCGCGCTCTCCAACAATCCCTATTCCTTCAATTCGCGGTTCGAGGATGAAAGCGGCAAATCCGCCACCAATCCCGAGGAACTGCTTGCCGCCGCCCATGCCGGTTGTTTTGCCATGCAGCTGTCGCACTTCCTCGCCGAGAACGGCACCACCGCGGCCAAGATCGAGGCAGTCGCCCATGTCGAACTCGTGCCAGGCACCGGCATTACCGGCAGCGCCATCACGCTCACCGCCCATGTTCCGGGCATTTCCAATGACAAGTTTCAGGAATTGGCGCTGAAGGCGAAGGCCGGATGCCCGGTATCCAAAGCCCTTGGCGCCATCAATGTGACGCTCGAGGCCAAGCTGGCCTGAAGCAGATTTACCTGGCGGCCAGTTTTTCGAGATTGGCCGCCACACATTGGCGCATTTCATTGCGCAGCCCGGCATCCTGCGTTGTACGCATCAAAATGAGTGCGCCAAACAACATGGCGTAAGCGCCCCAGGCGTGGTCAGGGTTTGCGGCGCCCGCGCCTGAAAAACAGGTTCCGAGCTCCGCCGCAGCGGCCGTCGCACCCTTCAGGAAAGTCGCCTTGATCTCTTCGGGCTGCCGGTGCAGTTCGCTCGCAAAGCCTGCGGCCGCACAGCCGCCCGACACTTCCTC
>JANNRN010000348.1:0-2417 GCA_031401375.1 Phyllobacteriaceae bacterium
CTGGCTGGCTCAGGGACAGTTCCTCAGCCGCGTGCGTCACGGACCTTGTCCTTGCGACCGCGTCAAATACGACAAGCAGGTTAAGATCCGCGCGAGGTAAATTCGTTTCGTGCATAGACATCCCCAACTCGTTTCATTTGATCCGTATCACCGATATGCGCAACAAAGAGGGTGAATTACAATCCAAACGGAAAGGTCGTGCACAGGTTCAACCTCAATGACACGGTGGCGATTCTGATTGATCATGAGGTCGGCACCAATACTTGAGCGATTTCACCACCGCTGGTGCTGACATCAAGCCAGGAAACCAATGTCAATGTTCAGATCCCGCTGATGCGGGAACCCAAAGAGACCGCGCCGAGAGGAGTTCGAGACGCGCATCAATCGCAAGGGCGTGGTCAATGCCTGGGATGACGAAGGTTTCGCCGCCGCGTGCCGCAACACGGGTCCGACGGATTGCGCCGACGCTGTCCAGCGCCGGTTTCCCGAGCCCTAGAGCGCATCAGCATTTCAAGGAAACGCAGATGCGCTCTACGTTATTGAATTGTCGCGTTGTCCTGCGCTTTTGATGACTCCATCAAAAGCGGAAACGCTTTGAACAAATCGCAACTGCATGAAAACCGAATGAACAAAACTGTTCGTGTCCAGACAGATGATTGACTCAAACACAGGTAGATTGAAATGAAGCTTGGCACCACAATAGCAATGCTGGCCCTGTTCGGCGCATTGACTACGGCAAACGCGCAATCCGAAACCTCGAAAGATGCCGCGACTTCGCAAGCCGCGATCGAAGCCATGGGCGAAGGCTTTACTTCGGGCATGGTCGATGTCGGCGATACGAAGATTCACTACATTCGTGGCGGCACGGGGCCAGCGGTCCTCCTGATCCACGGTTTTCCGCAAGACTGGTCGGAATATCGAGGCATAATGCCCGCGCTCTCCAAGCATTTTACAGTGGTAGCAATCGACCTGCCAGGCATTGGTGGTTCCACGGTGAAGGAGAGCGGCTATAACAACGCTAGCGTTGGACGCGATATTGATGCGCTCGTGCGCGCTCTTAAGCTTGATGATGTTTACGTTGTTGCTCACGACTTGGGTGGTGGCATAGGCTATAGCTATGCCCGACAGTTTCCATCGTCGCTGCGCGGATTGATGATACTTGACGTGCCGATCGCCGGCCTAGAGCCTTGGGAGACCGTCAAGACTCTTCCCTTTGTCTGGCATTTCGCTTTCCATCAATTGCCCGATCACTTCGCGGAAACGATGATCACCGGACAACTCGTGCCTTACTTCAAACATTTCTTCACTACCGGCACGGTCAATCATGCTTCCATCAGCGAGGCCGACGTCCAGCGCTTCGCCGCCGCCTATACCGCGCCGTCGAGCCTGACCGCCGGCATGGAGTACTATCGCGCCTTTCCTAAGGACGAGGTTTTCAACGCCGCTCAAACCGGCCCGTGCGGTTTCCCTGTCGTCCTGGCTGCGGGCGATCACTCGTTTGCGGCTCTTCTGCCTCCATTGGCCAAGGACTTGAAGGCCCATGGCTGCGCTGACGTCAGCATAGAGACCATAGTTGATTCAGCCCACTACGTTACGGAGGACCAGCCTGAGCAAGTTATCGCCTTGATCGAGAAGTACGCCGCCGCCAAAAATTAGCTTGCCGGAATATTTCTTATGAAATCAGCACAGCTGCCAGTTGGGCGCGCTCGTTGGTTAAGAGTGTTCCCGCCGGTAGCGGAAGTGGTGAAGAATTGGGCAACTCCCGCCGGCGCGGTGGCATTCCCGCTCATTACCTAACGCAGAGCAATCACGAAGAGAAACTGATGCAGAAACGGACAAGCAACATGAGAATTTGGGCGAGAGGCAAGGCGCTGGGCTTGGTATTCCTGACGCTGATTGGATTGTGGGGTCTGGGTCTAGCTGCGACAGATGGCCGTGCGGAGGCCAAAGAGGTCACTATCGCCATAATCCTCCAAGTGGCTGAGGGCAAAGACCCGGTGGAGGCCGTTGAGGCAATGAAAGAAGTTGGCGTCTTTATCAGCAAGCAGCCAGGTTTGATTGACGGGGTGCTTCTGCAAAGCAGTTTCCCGGGGAATTCCCCGAGTCACGTCCACATCATGCGCTGGCGCGAGTTGAGGGACTGGGAGGCGATCAGCGGCTCGGATGATTTCCAAAAACTCTTGGACGAAAAATCCGCATTTTTCGATTTGAAACCTGCCGAAGTCTTCATGCCCGTCGAATGAAATCTGGCGTTTGATCACTGGCTCGCACCTGTCGAAACGCATTGCGGCCATTCAGAAAACCGTGAGTTGAATGAAAGTTGGATCGGTGGATACTTCCCCTGCAGTCATCCGGTCCCGACTCAATGTAGCCGTGGTGCAAAGGCCACCATTCAACACTGTGACATCGACGATCAT
>JANNRN010000349.1:0-10804 GCA_031401375.1 Phyllobacteriaceae bacterium
TGGCCGCTCGAGAAGGCCGGCCGTGTGCAGGAGCGTCGATTTGCCGGTTCCGGACGGGGCGACCAGCGCGATGATCTCGCCGCGCTTGACCGCAAAATCCACACCCTTCAAGACTTCGAGCTTGCCGGCGCCCTCGTCATAGGTGCGCACCACGCCGGTCAGTTCGAGCGCGAAGGTTTCGGCCATTACTCGTACCTCAAGGCGTCGACCGGATCGAGCTTGGCGGCGCGCCAGGCCGGGAACAAGGTCGCAAGGAACGACAAAACCAGTGCCATGACAATCACGGTCGCGGTTTCGCGCAGGTCCATCCGCGCTGGGAGTTCGCTGAGGAAATAGAGCTCCGGGTTGAACATGACCGTGCCCGAGAGCCAGGAGAAGAAGCCGCGGATGCTTTCAATGTTGAGACAAACAATGATCCCGAGCGCAACGCCCGCGATGGTTCCGGTGACACCGATGGCGGCACCGGTCATCAGGAAAATGCGCATGATCATGCCGCGCGTCGCCCCCATGGTGCGCAGGATGGCGATGTCGCTGCCCTTGTCTTTCACGAGCATGATGAGCCCGGAAATGATGTTGAGCGCGGCAACGAGCACAATCAGCGTCAGGATCATGAACATGACGTTACGCTCGACCTGAAGCGCCGAAAAGAACGTCGCGTTGCGCTCGCGCCAGTCGGTCAGCAGCAATTGCCGGTTGGCGACCATTTCGACCAGCGGGCGCAGATCATCGACGTCATCGGGATTATCGGCAATGATTTCAATCGATTGCACGCGATCCTCAGAGTTGAAGTACAGCTGCGCCTCGCCGAGCGGCATGAAAATGATCGAGGCGTCGTACTCGGACATGCCGATTTCGAATATCGCATCAACAGGATAGGATTTCACCCGCGGCGTGGTGCCGAGCGGGGTGACATCGCCCTCCGGCGAGATGAGCGTGATGTTGTCGCCGACAGTCAGGCCAAGATTTTCAGCGAGGCGCGATCCGATGGCCACACCCTCGCCGGCCTTGAAGGCCTCCATGGAACCGAACTTGACGGTTCCTGCCACCAGCTTGATCTTGTCGACGTCTTCAGGGCGAACGCCGCGCACCAGCGCGCCGGTTCCCGCCCCCCGGTTGCCGGACGCAAGCGTTTGCCCTTCGACAATCGGCAAAGCGTAAGACACGCCCTCTATGCCGCTGATTTTCTTTGACAATTCCTCGTAGTCGTCCAGCGGCCGGTCGATGGGTTGAAGGATGAGATGACCGTTGATGCCAAGGATGCGCTCGAGAAGTTCGCCGCGAAATCCGTTCATGACGGCCATCACGATGATCAGTGTCGCCACGCCGAGCATGATGCCGATGAAGGAGAAGCCGGCAATCACCGAGATGAAAGCCTCGCGGCGACGCGAACGCAGATATCGCCATGCCACCATGCGCTCGAACAGCGAGAACGGACCTGCGCCTTTCGGCATGGCGGCGGAAGCGCTCATCTGCCGCTCGTGAGTTTGTTGATTGCGGCCTCAAGCCCAAGGCTTTCGCGGGCGCCGGTCTTGCGCGTCTTGATCTCGATCTCGCCGGACGCAACACCGCGCGGCCCGACGATTACCTGGAGCGGCAGGCCGATGAGATCGGCGGTGGCGAACTTCGAGCCTGCGCGCTCATCGGTGTCGTCCAGCAGCACATCAAGCCCCGCATTGGTCAATGCCGCATAAATCGTCTCGCACGCCGCGTCACAGGCGCTGTCACCTGTTTTCATATTGATGATACCCGCGTCGAAAGGCGCAATCGCATCCGGCCAGATGATGCCGTTCTCGTCGTGCCCGGCCTCGATTGCAGCGGCGACAACCCGCGACGGGCCGATGCCGTAAGAGCCCATGAACACGGAATGCTCCCTGCCATCGGGGCCCATGACCCTGGCATTCATCGGATCGGAATATTTGGTGCCGAAATGGAAGATGTGGCCGACCTCGATGCCGCGCGCTGCCACCTGGTTTTCAACGCCCATCGCATTCCACTTGGCCGCATCATGCATGTCGGATGTCGCCGCATAGGGCGTGGTCCAGTCAGCGACGATTTTGGCGAGCCCGGCATTGTCGCGGAAATCGGTGTTCTCGGTCGGAATCGGCATGGCGAAGAAGTCCTTGTGGCAAAAGACTTCCGACTCTCCGGTCGAGGCGAGGATGATGAATTCGTGACTGAGGTCACCGCCGATCGGACCGGTATCGGCGCGCATCGGGATGGCTTTGAGGCCCATGCGGTCGAAGGTGCGCAGATAGGCGACGAACATGCGGTCATAGGCGGCCCTGGCCGATTCAAAATCGAGATCGAACGAATAGGCGTCCTTCATCAGAAACTCGCGCGAGCGCATGACGCCAAAGCGCGGGCGCACCTCGTCGCGGAATTTCCACTGGATGTGATACAGATTGAGCGGCAAGTCCTTGTAGGAGCGCACATAGGAGCGGAAAATCTCCGTCACCATTTCCTCATTGGTCGGACCGAACAGCATGTCGCGCTCGTGGCGATCCTTGATGCGCAGCATTTCCTTGCCATAAGCGTCATAGCGCCCGCTTTCGCGCCACAAGTCGGCTGACTGGATGGTCGGCATCAGGATTTCAACCGCGCCGGAGCGGTTCTGCTCCTCGCGGATGATGGTATTGACCTTCTCCAGCGCCTTCAGCCCGAGCGGAAGCCAGGAATAGGAACCGGCGGCCTGTTGGTGGATCATGCCGGCGCGCAGCATCAGCCGGTGCGAGACGATTTCCGCCTCTTTCGGATTCTCTTTGAGGATGGGCAGAAAATAGCGGGAAAGACGCATGAATGGGGCACCGGGCAGATGATTGAACTAGTCAGGGAATCGGGCGGAACTAGGGTAGCAATCGCGTACATAAACGCTTCGCCGTGCGTTGAAAACCCGTGCGCAAAATCCGGTCTTGCGTCTTCATTTTGCTGGGTTTTTCCAAACCGGCCGCTTTTCGGCCAAATATGCCGGATGGCAAGATTTAACGTGACAAGGCCCCGACATTTCGTTAGCTTTCGCCCATAACACGAATGGCGGAATTCATCCGCCTGCCTACGCGGTCAAAGTCTTGGGAGGATGCGATTCTGGCGCGATCAAACGCCGCCGTCGGTTAATGCCGAAACACTGAATCGACGCGTGACATCGGCAAGGCGAGAGCCTTGCTTTTTTTTGTCTTTTTCGAGCCCTTTGACGATTCCGTCAAAAGCGGAAATGCTTCAGCTCGCTGAAAAGAGGCCTGACAAATCGTCAAGGGTCCAGCCGCGAATGGCGTAGGCGTAGTAGAACGCGGCAAAGATGAGCGAGGCGATGAGCGTGTTGATGAGGGCGACGCGCAGCATGTGGCGTCCGGCGGGCGCGCTGGCGGGTGTGCCGGGGACCACTTCGCCCGCCTCGTCCTGCGTCTTCAAGCCAACAGACAGAACCGCAAAGAGCGTCACCCACCAGATAATGAAATAGATTGCGAAAGCCGAGACGGGGTTCATGCCTGCTCCAGTTCAATAAGAGTTCCCATGAAATCCTTGGGGTGGAGGAAGAGCACGGGCTTGCCATGCGCCCCGGTTTTCGGATTGCCATCGCCGAGCACGCGTGCGCCCTGCGCTTTCAAATGGTCGCGGGCGGCGAGAATGTCCACCACCTCATAGCAGATGTGATGCATGCCGCCGGACGGATTGCCGGCAAGAAATGCCGCGATGGGCGAGGCTTCGCCCAAGGGCTCGAGCAATTCAACCTTGGTGTTGCCCAGATCCAAAAACACAACGGTCACGCCATGTTCGGGCAGCGGCTGCGGCGGTGACAATTTTGCCCCAAGCATGTCACGGTATTTGGCAGAAGCTGCAGCAAGATCGGGAACCGCAAGGGCAACATGGTTGAGGCGTCCGATCATGGCGTCCTCACAGCTGGGTGACAAAGACCGTGACGATGGGTTTCTTGCCCCATGCGTTTTCCGCGGCTGATCGCACCGCCCGGCGCATGGCCTCGCGCACAAGTTCGATATCCTTGCGCTTGGCGCGCGGGATGGATTCAAACGCACCCATGGCCGCGTCGAACAGGAGATCATCCATGTCTTCGCCCCGGCCGTCGACTTCCGGCAAGCCAAACGACTCCAGATCAGGGTCGCCCGCGATGTTTGACTTTGAATCCATGGTGAGCGCCAGCCCGACATGGCCTGCAAATGAAAGTTTGCGCCGCTCGCCGATGCCGACTTCATCATAGTCGCCGACCAGCTTGCCGTCCTTGTAGATGCGGCCCGACGGCGCGTCATCGATGATCTCCGCCCTGCCCGGCGCCAATCGAAGCATGTCGCCGTTGCGAACCCTGGCGACCTGTGCAATTCCCTCGTTGGCGCCCAAGGCCGCCTGAGCCGTCAAATGCGCGGCCTCGCCGTGCACTGGAACCAGAATTTGCGGCTTGAGCCAGGAGTAGAGCTTCTTCAATTCATTGCGGCGCGGATGGCCGGACACATGCACGAGTTGCTGGTCGTCCGAGATGATCTCGATACCCTGATCAATCAACTTGTTCTTGATGTCGAGAATGGCCTTTTCATTGCCGGGAATGGTGCGCGAGGAGAAAATCACCGTATCGCCCGGCGTCAGTTTGATCGAGCGCATCTCGTCATTGGCCAATTTGGCAAGCGCGGCGCGCGATTCGCCCTGGCTGCCGGTCAGGATGACCACACAATTTTGCCGGGGCAGCGACATGAACTCATCTTCAGCCAGCACTTCCGGCATGCCCTCCATGTAACCAAGTTCGGCGGACACATCGAGCACACGCTTCATCGAGCGCCCTAAGACAATGACACTGCGCCCGGCATCGCGCGCGGCAATCATCACGGTGCGCAAGCGTCCCAGATTGGACGAAAAGGATGTGACCGCGACACGGCCCTTGGCGTTCCTGATGATGTTGGTCAGATTTTCGCCCACCGCTTTTTCGGACGGCGAATCGCCTTCCCTCAGCGCATTGGTGGAATCGCACATCAGCGCAAGGACGCCATTGGCGCCGATCTCGCGCAGGCGCTTTTCGTCGGTTGGAAGTCCGAGCGACGGCGTGTCGTCCAGTTTCCAGTCGCCGGAGTGAACGATGGTTCCAAGCGGTGTGGTGATCGAAAGAGCCACGGGCTCGGGTATCGAATGGGTCACATTGACGGCTTCGATTTCGAACGGACCGATAGTGAAGCGATCACCGGCCTTGTAGATCGTCAACGGGATTTTCTCGACACCGGCTTCAGAAAAGCGCTTGGCCTCAAGGAGCCCGGCGCAAAACGGCGTCACATGCACCGGCACACGGATGCGCGGCCACAGGTCCATGATCGCGCCGTAATGGTCTTCATGCGCATGCGTGATGACCATGGCGAGGATATTGGCCTTCTCCGCCTCGATGAAACGGATGTCGGGCAGCACGAGATCAACGCCCGGAAGGTCCGGACCTGGAAAGGTGACGCCGCAATCGACGATGATCCATTTGCGCGACGTTGCCGGGCCAAAGCCATAAAGGGCAAGGTTCATGCCGATTTCGCCAACTCCTCCAAGTGGCAAAAAGACGAGTTCATTATTGGCCTTGTTCATTCGATTCCTGACTTATGATTGCAGCGCGAAGAAAACATCGCCTGCCGAAATGTGTCTTGTTTCGCCGGTTTGGAGCCGCAACACAAGACGTCCCTTGGCATCTATGTCGTCGAATGTCCCCTCAAGGGTCCCGTTTGGAAGATTAACGCTGATATTCTCGCCGACGCCGCGCGCCAGACGCAGCCATTCGGCGCGGATCGAGGCAAAGCCCTTGCCGTGATCCCAGGCCCGAAGTGTGGCGGCGATAGTGCCGGCAAGGATCAGGAACAGGGCTTCTGGCTCGATATCGAGGCCAAGTTCGGCAAGATCAGTGGCCGGGTAAAGGGCCGGATTGGGATGGCGCCGGCAATTGATGCCGATTCCTATGGCGATGGCGAGTTGTCCACTCTCCAGCGGCGTGCTCTCCAGAAGTATGCCGCTGATCTTCTTGCCGTTGGCCAGAATGTCATTCGGCCATTTGATCTTGAATTCATGCCGGCTCGCCCCGGGCAGGCAAGCCAGAGTCCCGTGAACGGCGCAGGCGACTGCCAAGGGCAAAGTGCCGAGCTTTTCATTATCATGGGCCGGATCAAGGAGAAGCAGCGAGGCGTAGAGATTGCCGCGTTCGGAGACCCATGGCCTGCCCTGCCGGCCCTTGCCCTGCACCTGGCGCGCCGCGCGTATCCACAGCCTGCCGGGATCGCCTGCCTTGGCGGCGGCAAGTATGTCGTGATTGGTGGAACCGGTTTCATCCAGTTCCTTGAAGCGCCAGCCGGGCAGGTTCGGGATTGGGTGCGACACGCTCTAATGCCTTGTGCGGCTGCGGTGACGGTCAAGTGGGAAAGCGCGGCGCTGCCCCTCATCCGACCCTCCGGGCCACCTTCTCCCCGCAAGCGGCGGGGAGAAGGGACTCTCCGCCGTTTGCGATTGTCTTTCTTCTCCCCGTCGCTTGCGGGGAGAAGGTCCGGCAGGGGATGAGGGGCAGCGCTGAACTCTCAAGCAAACCACACTTAAAAAAACGAACTCGCCGCCACTTGCGCCACAAACGAGACCGGGCCGCCGATAATCACGTAAAACAGCACAAAGGCTCCGGACACGCCAAGCACAGCGCGCAATTCGAGCGGCATGGAGACAAAACCCTTGGCCGGTTCATCAAACCACATGATCTTGATGATGCGCAGATAGTAATAGGCGCCCACCACGGATGCCAGCACGCCGATGATCGACAGCGCCAGAAGCTTGGCCTCAATGGCGGCGAGAAACACGTACCATTTGGCCCAGAACCCGGCGAGCGGCGGAATGCCGGCAAGCGAAAACATCAGGATCGTCAAGGAAAGCGCCATCAGCGGGTTGGTTTTGGCAAGCCCGGCAAGATCCGAAATCTCCTCGACATTGCCTTCCCGGGTGCGCATGGCGAGGATAAAGGCGAATGTGCCAAGCGTCATGACAAGATAGATGAGCATGTAGATTGCCACACCCCTGACGCCGGGTTGGGTTCCTGCGGCCAGACCGACCAGCGCGAAACCGACATGGCCGATCGACGAATAGGCCATCAGGCGTTTGATATTGGTCTGGCCGATGGCGGCGAACGCGCCAAGCAGCATCGAGGCAATGGAGATGAAAACGATGACCTGCTGCCAGTCCGCCTTGACCGGCATGAAGCCATCCATGACGACACGGACGAGCATGGCCATGGCCGCCATTTTGGGAGCAGCGGCGAAAAAGGCGGTGACCGGAGTTGGCGCGCCTTCATAAACGTCGGGCGTCCACATGTGGAACGGCACCGCGGAGATTTTGAAGGCAAGACCCGCAAGAATGAAAACGAGGCCGAAAAGCAGACCAATTTGACGTTCGGCTCCAGCCAAAGCCGCAGCGATTTCGGCAAAACCGATCTGGCCCGTAAACCCGTACACCAGCGTTATGCCGTAGAGCAGCATGCCGGAGGAAAGCGCGCCGAGCACGAAATACTTGAGGCCGGCCTCGGTTGATTTGAGGTTTTCGCGGTTGATAGCCGCCAGCACGTAGAGCGCCAGCGATTGCAGTTCGAGGCCCATGTAGAGCGCGAGCAGATTGTTGGCCGAGACCATCAGCATCATGCCGAGGGTTGCCAAGAGCACCAGAACCGGAAACTCGAACTTGTTGAAATTGTTCTGATCGGCAAAGGACATCGACATCCAGAGCGTGACGAACGAGCCCGCCAGCACGAGCATTTTCATGAAGGTGGCAAAGGAATCATTGGTGTAGCCGCCGCCAAATCCATCGCCCGCATTCGCGCGCAAGACAAAGAAAGCCGCCAGCGCCAACACGGCGAGCGACAGCCAGGTGACGATCTTGAACGTGTTGCCCCTGGCAAAGACGCCAACCATCAACAAGATGACGGACCCGAGCGCCACAATGAACTCCGGCCTTGCAAGAGAGAAACCGGCGGAGAATTCAGCCAACATGTGCGTTTCCCTCAATCATTGTGCGGCCGCCTGCGCGGCTTGGTTGGCAGTGGTATAGTCGCCAATCAGCGCATCGACCGAGACGGCCGTCGCATCGAAGACCGGTTTTGGATAGATGCCGTAAAAAATCACCAGGATGACCAGCGGATACAAAATGGCTTTTTCGCGGGGCGAAAGATCAAGCAGACCCTTGAGGCTGTCCTTCTCCAGCGTGCCGAATATGACCCGGCGATAGAGCCAGAGCGCGTAAGCGGCGGAAAGGACGACGCCGGTCGTTGCAAACAGCGCCACCCAGGTGTTGACGCGAAAAACACCCAGCAGCGTGAGGAATTCGCCGACAAAGCTCGATGTTCCCGGCAGGCCGACATTGGCCATGGTGAAAACGAGGAAGGCCACGGCATATTTCGGCATGATGTTGACGAGACCGCCATAGGCGGCGATTTCGCGCGTGTGCATGCGGTCATAGATGACGCCGACGCACAGGAACAGCGCGCCGGACACCAGACCATGGCTCAGCATCTGGAAGATCGCGCCCTGCAATCCTTGCGCATTTGCCGCGAAAATGCCCATCGTCACAAAACCCATATGGGCAACGGACGAATAGGCGATCAGCTTTTTCATGTCCTCCTGCATCAAGGCGACAAGCGAAGTGTAGATGATTGCGACGATGGAGAGGGTGAAGACGAATGGCGCAAAGTCAGCGCTGGCGAGCGGGAACATCGGTAGCGAAAACCGCAGGAAGCCGTAACCGCCCATTTTCAAGAGGATGCCGGCCAAAATGACCGATCCGGCCGTCGGCGCCTCCACATGCGCGTCGGGCAGCCAGGTATGCACCGGCCACATCGGCATCTTGACGGCGAAGGAGGCAAAGAAGGCGAGCCAGAGCCAGGTTTGCATTGACGCGGGGAACTCATATTGCAACAGCGCGGTAATGTCGGTGGTGCCGGACTGCCAGTACATCGCCATGATGGCGAGCAGCATCAGGACCGAGCCGAGCAGCGTGTAGAGGAAGAACTTGAAACTCGCGTAGACACGCCGCTTGCCGCCCCAGACGCCGATGATGATGAACATCGGGATGAGGCCCGCTTCGAAGAAGACGTAGAACAAGACGATGTCGAGCGCGGTGAACACGCCGATCATCAGTGTTTCCAGGATCAGGAAGCAGATCATGTACGCCTTCAGGCGGGTCTGGATGGTCTCCCAGCTCGCCAGAATGCAGAACGGCATCAGGAAAGTCGTCAGGATCACGAAAAGCATCGAAATGCCGTCAACACCGACATGGTAACGGATGCCTGAATCGAGCCATGGCTTGCTCTCGACAAACTGGAATTCGGCGGTGGTCGTATCAAAGCCGGTCCAGATCAGCAGCGACAGGAGAAAGGTCGCAATTGTCGTGAAAAGCGCAATCCAGCGGATGTTTTTGCGGCCGGCCTCGTTGTCTTCATTGATGAACATCATCAGCACAACGCCAACCAGCGGCAGGAAGGTGATTGTCGAGAGGATCGGCCAGGAAGTCATCACAGCATCATCCAGGTTACGAGAGCGGCAACGCCGATCAGCATGGCGAATGCGTAGTGATAGAGATATCCGGTCTGCAGCTTGACGACACGCGCCGTCACATCGCCGACACGGGCGGCGATCCCGTCAGGGCCCATGCCGTCAATGACGAAGCCATCGCCCTTCTTCCACAGGAAATGACCGAGGGCCTTGGCAGAGCGCACGAAGAGAAAATCGTACAGTTCGTCGAAATACCACTTGTTGAGGAGGAACTGGTAGAGCCCGTGATGGCGCGCGGCCAGCGCTTTGGGCGTTTCCGGCGAGCGGATGTAGAATTGGTAGGCCAAGAGGAAGCCAGACAGCATGGCGATGAATGGCACCCATTTCACCAGCGTCGGGACGAGATGAAACTCTTCGAGAATCTCGTTTTCCTTGCCGGTGTAAATCGCGCCTTTCCAGAATTCGAGATATTCATGGCCGAAGAAATAGCCCTCGAACAATACGCCGGCGACAAGGGCTCCAGCCGCAAGAACATAAAGCGGCACAAGCATGACGTTGGGCGATTCGTGAATGTGATGCATGACGTCATGGCTGGCGCGCGGCGCGCCGTGAAAGGTCATGAAAATCAGGCGCCAGGAATAAAATGACGTGAACAAGGCCGCGACCGCCAGCATCGCGAAAGCATAGCCCGCAGCTGGATTATGCGCGGCATAGGCGGACTCGATGATGATGTCCTTGGAAAAGAAGCCTGCCGTGCCGATCATGGTTCCGGGAATGCCGAGACCCGTCAGCGCCACCGTGCCGATGATCATCATCCAATAGGTCTTGGGGATATGGGTGCGAAGGCCGCCCATATTCCGCATGTCCTGTTCGTTCGATACGGCATGGATGACGGAGCCCGCGCCAAGAAACAGCAGCGCCTTGAAGAAGGCATGGGTGAACAGGTGGAAAATGCCCGCCCCATAGGCGCCGACGCCGAGCGCCACGAACATGTAGCCGAGCTGCGAGCAGGTCGAATAGGCGATGACGCGCTTGATGTCGTTCTGCACAAGGCCGACGGTGGCGGCAAAAAAGGCCGTTGTCGCGCCGACGATGGTGACGACGGTGAGCGCGGTTTGCGAAAGCTCGAAAACCGGCGACAGCCGCGCGACCATGAACACACCGGCGGTCACCATGGTTGCAGCATGGATGAGGGCCGAAACGGGGGTCGGGCCTTCCATTGCATCCGGCAACCAGGTGTGCAGCAGGAATTGCGCCGACTTGCCCATCGCGCCCATGAAAAGCAGAAGCGCGACGACGGTGATCGCGCCTTGCTTGTCGAGCGA
>JANNRN010000350.1:0-2168 GCA_031401375.1 Phyllobacteriaceae bacterium
TGCGCCATGGGCGGATTGAGTCCAGCACCGAAATGACGCCCGACGCGCGTCGCTTCGTCCTTGACAACACCTCCATTCTGACGCCGCCCCACGTGCCGGAAATACGGCTTCATCTGGCCGGCGAGGCGCATGCGCTCTGGCACAAAACGGAAGAAGAACTCGGCGAAATTGGACTGCAACCGCCGTTTTGGGCCTTTGCCTGGGCCGGGGGGCAGGGACTGGCGCGCTACGTTCTGGATAATCCGGCTCTCGTAGATGGCAAAGCCGTCCTCGACTTCGCCTCCGGCTCGGGACTGGTCGGCATCGCGGCAAAGCTGGCGGATGCAGCTGAGGTGGCATGCGCTGACATCGACCCGTTCGCTCTGGCTGCGATACAATTGAATGCGGAACTCAACAATGTGCGGATCGATGCTGTTCTCAAGGACCTGATCGCCAGCGAAGTAGCGGCGGACATTCTCCTGGCCGGCGATGTGTTTTATGACCGTGAGTTTGCCGGCAAACTGATCCCGTGGTTTGAGCAACTGAGCGCGCGCGGCGTCACGGTTTTGATCGGTGATCCCGGCCGTTCTTACCTTCCGAAAGAACGGTTGCAGCGCCTTGCCGCGTATGAGGTTCCCGTCACGCGGGACCTGGAGGATGCGGACGTCAAGCACACGACGGTCTGGCGTTTTGCCTGACCTTGGATCTCAGTGCCGTTTACCTTGACGTGCGGCGCACAAATGAGAGGGCGCGATCATTGGCTGGTTTGCCGTCAGCGCCTGACTGTCAAAACCGTGCGCGCCGACAGCATGGGCAGCAGCCGGCGCATGACATCGCCCGGCAAAGCCACACATCCCTCGGTCGGGGTCAGGCCCTGGCGCGCCACGTGAAAAAAGATGGCGCTGCCGCCATTGCGCCGGCGCGGCGTGATGTTCCAGTCCATCACCACCACGATATCGTACAGATCGTCCGCACGCTTCATGGTTTCATGTGCCGCCGGATAGGGCAGTGAAACCGGCCGGTTGTAATTGCGGTCCGCGGCGACTTCGCACCATCCGAGCCGTGAAGTGATGCTTTTTACCGGCAGGCGGGTTGCCTTGGAGACCATATGGCCGGTTCTGAGATAGCACGACAGCAGCCGCATGCGCGCCAGCGGCGTTGCGCCGTCGCCTTCACGTTTCAGCGCCTTGATGCCACCCTTGCCGAGGGCGCAGACAAGCACCTTTCCCCCAACCGACATCAGGCCCTGGCTCGCATTTCCGGGCCGAGGTCTCACAACGATTTGACGGATTGAACCGCGTGCAGCCATTGTCTTCTTGCCTGTCAACCTTGATCATCAACCATAGAAGTCGCGAATCACACGCTTGCCTTTCACAAATGCCGTTTCAAGCGTATTGTTTTCAGCAATGATTCCAAGAGGTTCCAATGCCAGCACGTAGCATTCTCCTTGTCGAAGACGACCGCGACCTGCGCGAGACGCTTGTGGAGCAACTCTCGCTCTATGAGGAATTCACCATCATTCAGGAAGAGACCGCCACCAAGGGCATCCACACCGCACGCGGCGGCACCGTGGATTTGTTGATCATGGATGTCGGCCTGCCGGACATGGACGGGCGCGAAGCGGTCAAAATCCTGCGCAAGGGCGGCTTCAAATCGCCGATCATCATGCTGACCGGACACGATACGGATTCCGACACCATTCTGGGGCTGGAAGCGGGCGCCAATGATTATGTGACAAAGCCGTTCCGGTTCGCCGTGCTTCTCGCGCGCATCCGCGCCCAGCTTCGCCAGCACGAAAACTCAGAAGACGTGACCTTCACCGTCGGGCCTTATTCCTTCCGGCCAAGCCAGAAACTCCTGATCGACAAGAAGAACGCGAAAATCCGCCTGACCGAGAAGGAGGCGGCGATCATCAAATATCTCTATCGCGCGGGCGACAAGGTCATCAGCCGCGATACGCTGCTGGAAGAAGTCTGGGGATATAATTCCGGCGTCACCACGCATACACTTGAAACACATGTCTATCGCCTGCGCCAGAAGATCGAACGCGATCCTTCCAAAGCAGAAATACTTGTGACAGAAAGCGGCGGCTACAAACTCGTTCCGTGATATCGGGGAATCATGGCAATTGACGACGATATCCGACTGTTTTCAGCGGTGTCATTTTTTCAAGGTCTTTCGACTGAACA
>JANNRN010000351.1:0-3111 GCA_031401375.1 Phyllobacteriaceae bacterium
CATGGGAACCGCCTATTGCGCTGTGGTTGCTTCGCCAGCGAGTTTACCAAGCATGGCCGCGTCCGGGTCCACCGGCTTGACCACCTCGCCATCGGTGACGAAATCCTGTCCGGACACAATGATCCTTGTGCCTTCCGGCACACCGGTCAGCACCAGGGCATTCGTCGCATCGTCGATCAAAGTGACGGGCAGGAAAAACGCCTTGTTGTCCTTGTCGATGCCGCGCACGCCGAAATCGCCATTGGCGCTGAGCGTGACAACGGAACGGGGAACCCGCACAGCCCTGATCGGCTCCGCCCAGAGCATGATTTCCGTGGTCATGCCGGAGGGAATTGCCGCGTCGCCATTGGCAATCGCCACTTCGACCCGGTAGGTGCGCGTCTGTGCGTTGGCTTCCTTCGAGATGTAGCGGATTGTTCCCTCAGCCATCTGGCCGTTGACGAGCCTGACTTGCGCCTTGCCGCCTATCCTGATCGAGCCGAGGCTGCGCTCGGATACCTCGCCAACGGCGATGATCGGATCAAGCGCAAGCAGGGTTGCCGCTTCCGCGCCCTGCTGAACGGAACTTCCGCTTTCCACCGTCACCCGGTCGAGCACGCCGTCAAAAGGCGCCACGACCTGCAGCCTGTCGAGTTCGGCCCGTGCGGCTTCAAGCGCCGATTGCGCGTTCATCAGGGCGGTGCGCGAGGAATCAAGCTGCAACTTCGCCAGATTGCCGCGCTTGGCAAGGCTCTCGGCGGCCTCGGTTTCGGCCTTGCGCTGTGCGAGCGATTGCTCGGCGCTACTAACCATGGACCGCTTTTCGTCCGCATCCAGCGACAGGATGAGATCGCCGGCCTTGACGTGATCACCCTGCTTGACCGGCAGTTCGGTGATGATGCCATTTGTGCGCACCGCCAGCGCCACGCGCTTGTCCGGCTCCGTCACGCCGGAAATCCGGATGCTGACGGAATGATCAGCCATTGGCGGTGTCACCACGGCAACGGTCCGGGGCTCGCGTTTTGCCTGTTCTTCGACCGGCTTGACCGCTGCCTCAGCCGCATCTTGCGCCTGACTGCCGACAGCGGAGAACTCGCCGGTCAACACCCACGCGCCTGCCGTGACCAGAACGATGACTGAAGCCAACCGATGAAATTTGAACTTTGCCATAGGGCGTCCTGCTTTTCACAAAAACCGAAGGCGCCTTGCGGCGCCGGCAGACCATAAGTAAACCCGGATAAGGCCAGCCTCACGCCGGACGCTCTTTCTACAATCCAAGATGTGTCATTGCAACGCGCCAAATTCAAGGCACTAGGCCGGTCCGGCCATCAGGCGTTGGCTCCTGACACGCACTGACAGCAGTCAACGCGGGATCGAGCGCCCGACTTTTCCGCGCCGAAGAGCGGTCACTTCGATTTCAATTTTCATTTCCGCCCGGATCAGACCGCAGATGATCATCGTGGCGGCGGGGCGAATGTCGCCAAAGGCCTCGCCGAGGATCGGGAACACCATGTCAGCATAGGCGGCGTCGGTAATATAGTAGTGCGCCCGCACGACATCGCCAAGGGCGAAACCCGCCTCGGCAAGCGCCTTTCTGATCGTTTGGAGGCAATTGTGGGTCTGGTCGCGCACATCCTCCGGCATGACCATGCTCGCATAATCGTAACCAGTCGTGCCCGAGACAAAACACCAATCGCCATCGACGAGCGCACGGGAGTAGCCGGCCGTCCGTTCGAAGGGCGAACCCGTTGAAATGAGTTTGCGGGTCATTCGGTTTTCGACTTCTGATAGGCTGTTTGCAATTCCGCTGGCCAAGCGCTGACATCGGCCGGCGAGGAATCCTCCGGCTGATCGCTGATCCTACTCCCCTTTGACCAGCCGCTTCAAGATTTGCCGCACAAGCGGCGTCACGGCCAGCACCACCGGAAACGCCACTGCCCAGGCGATCAGCCATGACTTCATCCACATGCCGGGAAAGGCCGGATGAGCGATACCGGCGGTCATCGCGCTGGAAATGCCGGAGATCAGAAGCGACATCAGCCCGGACAGCAGGAAACCAAAGGCCATCGCTTCATGGCGTTTGGGGATGAACGGCCTCAAGCCCAAGGCCGGTTTTCAGTATTCCGCTCCTCGAACCGGTCAATGCTGGCGGCCTTTTCAAGCGTCAATGCAATGTCGTCCAGTCCGTTGAGCAGGCAATGGCGCTTGAACTCGTCAAGACTGAACTTGATGAGGCCGCCGTCGGGACCGCGAATTTCCAGTTTCTCAAGGTCAACGGTCACCGTCGCATTGGAGCCGCGGCTGGCGTCGTCCATCAGTTTTTCAAGATCCTCAGGCGAAACGGTGATCGGCAGGATGCCGTTCTTGAAGCAATTATTGTAGAAAATGTCGGCAAAACTCGTCGAAATCACACATTTGATGCCGAAATCAAGCAGCGCCCAAGGCGCGTGTTCGCGGCTGGAGCCGCAACCGAAATTGTCACCTGCCACAAGAATTTCGGCCTTGCGCCACGCCGGTTTGTTCAAGACGAAATCCGGGTTTTCCGAGCCGTCATCCTTGTAGCGCATTTCGGCAAACAGTCCGACGCCAAGGCCGGTGCGCTTGATCGTCTTCAGATAATCCTTCGGGATGATCATGTCCGTATCGACATTGACGATCGGCAGGGGCGCGGCAACGCCAGTGAGTTTGGTGAACTTCTGCATGTGTGGTGCTCGCTGAAAACGGGTTGACGCTGCATTACAAGAGAAAGCGCGCCAAGCAAAGGCCGAGTTTCGCCGGCCCGTGCCGGCTACCAGTCCCTTGACCGCTTTGCCTTGTCCGTTTGCGCCTTCTTGCCCATCTTGCCAAAATTGCGGCTCCGCTCATGGGCCACATGCGCGGCTTCTGTGTTTTGACGTTCTTCGCGCTGGAGTTTGTGGAAGCGCTGAAGTCGTTCGGGGTCGAGTGTGCCGTCGTCGAGCGCTGATCGCACCGCGCAGCCCGGCTCGCTTGCATGGGTGCAGTTGGAAAACCGGCACGCGGCGATCAACGCCTGGATGTCATCGAAGACCGCATCGATACCATCCGCCACGTCCACCACTTGCAATTCGCGCATGCCCGGCGTGTCGATCAGCCACGCACCGGAAGGCAGCA
>JANNRN010000352.1:0-11225 GCA_031401375.1 Phyllobacteriaceae bacterium
AGCCAGAAGTCGGGTTCTGCCGTGCGCTGCCAATGGCCGGAAATGCGCTCAACCTCCGCAAGCGCCTTTGCCTCCAAATCAGCAACGGCTTTTGCCGAAGGGTCGGGCAGAAAGCTTCGCAGCGTTGAGGTCACCTCAACCGCATGGCCCGCGCTGGTCAGGGTCTGAATCAATAACCTTGCCATCTGCCGGTCGCCAGATGGCACGGGATGATCCGGGGGCTTGAGCGGCGCATAGAAGGCAATGTTCATGACGCTGTCAGAAGGGTCCTTCCGGCACGGCTCGTCAAGTCACGATCATGCCTCTCGTGCGAGGAACCCGCGGCAATCGTCCGCAATTGCTCCTGCCGCAATGAAGTGTTCACAAGGTTAATTGCCAACACGTCAGAGCGCTGCCTTTGCCTTGAGCTGACTTGCCGCCATCGCGTAGCCGCCTGACGCTCCATCGACAAAATGCACGTGATCGCGCGTCAGCACTGACGGCACGATGCATGTCATGAGCGCTGAACTTTGCCGGTGAATGCCATACATGCAAATTCCCGTGCGGCTGGCTTCTTCAAGCCGCTCTTCAATCTGCCGTGACTGCGCAACGCTGAGGTCAACGGTCATTTTCAAACCGTCGTCAAACTTCCGGAAATCCGAGTTCTGCGCCACGTCGCGGCGATAGAACCTGGCGTCAAAGCCCCCTACCTTGAGATTAAGCGCATTCAATACGACAGTGATGAGGCATTCCCAAAGGATCTCGGCTTTGCGCTTCAAACGGTGGCCTTTGAGTGAGCTAAGCCGCGTTTCGTATTCGGAGCCGACTGTTGACAGGGCGATGGCGGGGCCTTCGGCGGGAATCGGATGGCCGCCTCTATCCTGCGTTGCGGCAAGCGACAGTATGTCCGAAACGAGCCTTTCAAATGCATCGCCCCCAGCATTTGCGCCGGGAACCGCAATCACCGAGAGAATTTCCCCGTGACGCGCCTCAATGGGGCTCCAGCGGCACGACAAGCCGGTCAGATCAGGTCGGCTGCCTGGGGGAGCCGGTTCAATCGTGTAGCGCCCCGCCTTCATCTCCTTTTCCGCCCAACTCGCGCCGCCGCCGGCAAACATGGCAAAAGAAGCATCGACGCCAACTTGGAATTTCGCCAACCGGACATCGTGGCCATGGGCTCTTATTTCGCTGACCGGCACAATTGCCGCCCGAAGCGTCAGTTGAAGCTCTTCAGCAACGACCGTTTGCACGGCCGCCAGCGCCTCCCGGGTTATTTTCTCCGCCGATCCCGGCACAGCGACAATCGCGCCATCGCCGCCAAACACGAAGGGAACGTCCTTGTGGCCAAGGGCGTTGAGAATGGCGGCAATGACGCTGGCCCCCGCCATGTTGACGGCCTTGTAGCGGCCCTCTTCGATCGCCTTGGTCGATCCGACAATGTCCGAGGTTGCCAGCAGCCAGCCCTCCGGCAGCGGCTGGTAATAGCTCGGGTCGGTGACGCCTTCAAACTGCGAGAAGACAGGCAGGCTTTCGAAGAATTTGTCGTTCACGCTGCTATCCTGGATTTTAGAGAATTTCCGCTTTTTGATGGAATCATCAAAAGCAAACGACAATGCGGCAATTCAAGGACTTGGAGCGCATCAGCGTTTCACGGAAACGATGTTGCGCTCTGGCCTGAATCGACATTCAGCGCATCCATAGCATTGCGCAAGCGAAACGGATGAAGCTGAGGAAGTGGATTGCTCCGCGATATTTTGGTTCCCCCTTGCCCTGTTGCGACCTGTTGATGGGCGCGCACCAGCGTGGAATCAAGCATCAGATAGTCATAACCTACTCATCCGCACAGACATTGGTGACCGCTTCCAGCATGTCAAGAAGTTGCTCCATCTTCCTGGCACCGAATTTGTCCTCGAGTTCCTTGTAGATCTGCGCGCTTTCGGGTGCGATTTCGTTGATCAGTTCGCGCGCCTTTGGCGTGATCGAAAGAAGTGCGCGGCGGCCGTCGATCTTGTCCTTGCGCCGGGTGACAAGCTTGCTCTTTTCGAGCGTCTTGATCATCCGCGTCAGGCTGGGCGCCAGCACCAATGCGCGATCGGCCAATGCGCTGGCGTCCAGTTCGCCATATTCGCCCAGCATGCGGATCACGCGCCATTGCTGTTCGTTGATCTCGTGCCGCGCCAGCATCGGACGGAACTCGGACATGACAGCTTCACGCGCCCGCAACAGCGCAATCGGCAGAGAGCGGCGGGTCTGCCGTGGCAGGCCTTTGGTTTCCAACTCGGGATGATTGCCCCCGATCAAAGGATCTAATGCTAGTATCATGGACGCTTATCCCAGATTCCGGAAAAATGCGCAAACCTGAAACGAAACGCGCTTGACAGGTTCGAATTTATTTAACATGTTAATTAGAGATTTGAGCTTGCGAAAGGGCGTTATGCCGCACCTCACACTAGAGTATTCCGCCAATCTGGATGGCCGTGTGGATATGCGCGGACTGTGCAGCATCCTGGCGAAGACATTGCTTGGCACCGGCCTGTTTGAATTGGGCGCCATAAGGGTTCGGGCTTTGCCGTGCGATGCCTATGCCATTGCCGACGAATTGCCGGAAAACGCTTTCATCGATGCATCGCTGAAGATAGGTGTTGGGCGGTCGCTGGCGGACAAGGAGCGCACCGGCAAGGCGCTGTTTGAAGCGATGTCGTCTTTCTTGCACCAATTGTTTTCAACGCCGCATTTTGCGTTGTCGCTCGAAATCCGGGAAATCGATCCGCAGCTGAGCTGGAAGAACAACGCCATCCACCCGCGATTGCGCGCGCCATGACAGGAGTTTTCATGTCTGAATTCGAGGCCAACGTCGCCAAGGCCGAAGCCTATCTCGAGCGCTTTCGCACCCATGGCGTGTCCAACTATATCGGCGGCCACGCGGTGGATGCGGCGGACGGTGACACGTTCGAGACCATCTCGCCGGTTGACCTCAAACCGCTGGCCAAGGTGGCCCGGGGCAAGGCTGCCGATATTGACCGGGCCGCAAAGGCCGCAAAGGCCGCGTTTCGCGCCTGGGCGGCCATGCCCAGCGACAAGCGCAAGAAGCTGATGCACACAATCGCTGACGCCATTGTCGCGCACGCGGAAGAAATTGCCTTTATCGAGTGCATGGACACGGGCCAGTCATTGAAGTTCATGGCCAAGGCCGCCTTGCGCGGCGCTGAGAATTTTCGCTATTTTGCCGATCGAGCGGTCGACGCCCGCGACGGCAAATCTTTGCGCGCCGAGGGTCAGGTCAACATGACGACACGGGTGCCAATCGGCCCCGTTGGCATCATTACGCCCTGGAACACGCCATTCATGCTGTCGACATGGAAGATTGCGCCGGCGCTCGCCGCGGGCTGCACCGTCGTGCACAAGCCTGCCGAATTTTCGCCGCTGACGGCGCGTCTGCTTGTGGAAATCGCGGAAGCGGCGGGCCTGCCAAAAGGCGTGTGGAATGTCGTCAACGGGTTGGGTGAAGAAGCCGGCAAAGCATTGACCGAGCATCCGGACATCAAGGCCATCGGTTTCGTCGGCGAAAGCGGCACCGGCTCGATGATCATGCGCCAGGGCGCGGCGACGCTGAAACGGGTGCATTTCGAATTGGGCGGGAAGAACCCGGTCATCGTGTTTGCCGACGCCGATCTTGAACGCGCCGCAGATGCGGCGGTCTTCATGATCTATTCGCTGAACGGCGAGCGCTGCACATCCTCGTCGCGGCTGCTCGTCGAGGCGTCGATCTATGACAGGTTCACCGCCATGGTCGCCGAAAAGGCCAAGCGCATCAAGGTTGGGCATCCGCTTGATCCGTCCACCGTGGTTGGACCGCTCATTCATCCCGTGCACGAAAAAAAGGTGCTCGAATACATCGCCATCGGCAAATCCGAAGGCGCGGCCGTTGCAGCCGGCGGGGCCAAATACGATGGTCCGGGCGGCGGTTGTTATGTGTTGCCCACGCTCTTCACCGGCGCGCACAACCGGATGCGCATTGCACAGGAGGAAATCTTCGGCCCGGTCCTCACCGCCATTCCCTTTACGGACGAGGCGGAGGCGCTGGAGCTTGCCAATGACGTGCAATATGGCCTGACCGGCTATGTTTGGACATCGGACGTGACCCGCGCCTTCCGGTTCTCGGACGGACTGGATGCCGGCATGATCTGGATTAACTCCGAAAATGTCCGCCATCTGCCCGCACCCTTCGGCGGTGTCAAGAATTCCGGCATCGGCCGCGACGGCGGCGACTGGTCATTTGATTTTTACATGGAAACCAAGAACATCGCGTTTGCGACAACGCCGCACGCGATTCAAAAACTCGGAGGCTGATCGATGCCGGTTCCAAAATCGAACCTTTACCCTGAGTTCAACGTGGTGCGGCTCAGCCACGTAGAACTGGTTGTCACCGATCTTGCCCGAAGCCGCGCGTTCTGGGCGGAGACGCTCGGTCTTCAGGTCACTGGCGAAGACGAAAGCCGCCTCTATCTTCGGGCCATGGAAGAGCGCGGCCATCATTGCATTATCCTGACCAAGGGCGCGCAACCGGCTGTCCGTGTGCTGGGGTTCAAGGTCTATGCCGAACAGGATCTCGACAAGGCCAAAAGCTGGTTTGAGGCGCAGGGACGCAAGGCCGATTGGGTCACCCGTCCGCATCAGGGCCGCACACTTGTGACCAGCGACCCGCATGGCATCCCGCTGGAGTTCTATGCCAGCATGGAGAAACTCAAACCGGTCCACCAACAATACAAGCTGTATCATGGCGTCAAGCCGCTCAGGATCGATCACTTCAACTGCTTCAGCGAAAGCGTCGATGCGTCGGTGGCGTTTTACAACCAGATAGGCTTTCGCGTCACCGAGTATACCGAAGATGAAGAGTCCAAAAAACTGTGGGCCGCATGGATGCACCGCAAGGGCGGCGTGCACGACATGGCGTTCACCAACGGGCGCGGGCCCCGGCTGCATCATGTCGCCTTCTGGGTGCCGACACCGCTCAATATCATTGACCTGCTCGATCTGATGTCGACCACCGGCTATCTTGCCAATATTGAACGCGGGCCCGGGCGGCATGGCATATCGAACGCATTTTTTCTCTATGTTCGCGACCCGGATGGGCACCGTGTCGAACTTTACTGTTCGGATTACTTGACGGTCGATCCCGATCTCGATCCGATCAAATGGGACCTGAAAGACCCGCAGCGGCAGACGCTTTGGGGAGCGCCCGCGCCCAGATCATGGTTTGAAGAGGGAAGCCTGTTTGAAGGCGTTGCACCAAGGGATGCGGTCTTGAAAGCCCAGCCGATTGTAGCGCCGTAGAGGGGCAAAGCATGGACGACGACGAATTCAGGATCTGGAGCCACAAGGCGGCTGAGTGGGGCGTCGGCTATCGCGCCAATCTTCGCGAACGGCCCGTGCGCGCACAAACCCGGCCCGGCGCGATCTTTGATGCGGTACCGGATGCAGCGCCGGAACAGCCGGAGCCGATGCAGGAGATATTCGCGGATTTTGAGAAGATCATTGTTCCGGGCATGACCCATTGGCAGCATCCGCGTTTCTTCGCCTATTTCCCCGCCAACGCCGCGCCTGCCTCGGTGATCGCCGAGTCACTGGTTTCAGCCATGGCGGCACAATGCATGCTTTGGCAAACCTCGCCTGCCGCAACGGAACTCGAGACCCGCGTTCTCGATTGGCTGCGCCAGGCAATTGGCCTGCCTGCGGCTTTTGCCGGGGTCATTCAGGATTCGGCTTCCTCAGCGACACTCGCCGCCGTCCTCGTCATGCGCGAGCGCGCGCTTGAATGGCAGGGAAACAAGCGCGGGCTGGCGGGACAGAAACAGCTGCGCGTATATTGTTCGGGTCAGGTGCATACCTCCATTGACCGCGCCATCTGGGTGTCCGGCATTGGCGAGGAAAATCTCGTGCGCATTCCGGTCTCCGGCGAGCTTCGCGGCATGGATGCGGCGGCGCTCGAGGCCGCGATTATTGCCGACAAGGCGGCGGGTCATCTTCCCGCGGGCATCATCGCCTGCGTCGGTGGAACCAGCGTCGGCGCGAGCGATGATGTGGCGATGGTTTGCGCGATTGCCAGGCGTCACGACCTTTATGTTCATGTCGATGCCGCGTGGGCGGGATCGGCGATGATCTGTCCCGAATTCCGGCATTTCTGGCAAGGCGTTGAGAATGCTGATTCCGTGGTTTTCAATCCGCACAAATGGCTCGGCGCCCAGTTCGATTGCTCGGCGCATTTCGTGCGCGACCCGGCGAGCCTTGTGAAGACACTCGCCATTCAGCCGGAATATCTGAAGACACATGGTCATGATGGAATCATCAATTATTCGGAATGGTCGGTGCCGCTTGGCCGGCGCTTTCGCGCGCTGAAAATCTGGTTCCTGCTGCGCACCTACGGGCTTGAAGGATTGCGTGCGATGATCCGAAGGCATGTGAGTTGGTCGGAAAACCTCGCGTCACGGCTTGCGCGAGAACCCAATTTCCATATCGCCAGCAAGCCCATGCTTTCGCTGTTTTCATTCCGCCATGAGCCGGGCGGCGTTGCAGATCTTGACCAGCACAATCTGCGCCTCGTCAACGCGATCAATGATGACGGCCGCATTTATCTGACGCAGACGAAGCTTGATGGCCGGATCGTCATTCGCTTTCAGGCGGGGTCCTTCGACATGAGCGAGGCCGATGCGGACACCGCGTTTGACGTCATTACCGGCGTTGCCCGGAACTTGGAACTGAAAGGCCCGGCTGCACGATGATCCCAACCCGATTGCTTTCATTCAACCATAATGGCAAGCCCGGCTACGGGCTGATGCATGGCGATGGCATCATTTCCCTGTCCGCCCGCTACGGTGCGCAATGGCCAACGCTTCGCGAGGTGATTGAAGCTGGTGCACTGGCGCGTCTTGTCGAGGCGGGCGGCAAACTTCCCGCCGATTTCGCCTTGGCGGATATCCGATTTGAAATTCCCGTTCCCGCGCCAGAAAAGATCATCTGCGTCGGCGTGAACTTTCCTGACCGCAACGCGGAGTACAAAGACGGGCAGGCCGCGCCGTCGAACCCGTCATTGTTCATCCGCTTTCCCCGCTCGTTTGTCGGTCATGACAAGCCGATCATGCGCCCGCCGGAATCGCTCCAACTTGATTACGAAGGCGAGATTGTCATTGTCATCGGCAAGGGCGGGCGGCGGATTGCCGAGCGCGATGCGCTGTCGCACATTGCCGGACTTTCGCTGTGCAATGAAGGCACAATCCGCGATTGGGTGCGCCATGCCAAATTCAATGTCACGCAAGGCAAGAATTTCGACGGCACGGGCGCCATCGGCCCGTGGCTGGTGCCATTTGTCGATGAAAGCCAGATCGCCGACATCTCTCTCACCACCAAAGTGAATGGTGAACTGCGGCAGCAAGACCGCACGTCGCGGATGGTCTTTTCATTCCGCAAAATCATCAATTACATCTCGACCTTCACGACGCTGGTTCCAGGCGATGTCATTGTCACCGGAACCCCGACGGGCGCTGGTGCGCGGTTTGATCCGCCAAAATGGTTGGTGCCGGGCGATGTGATCGAAGTTGAGGCGGACGGTCTTGGACTGCTGCGCAATGGTGTCGCCGACGAGGTGATCAAGTGACGCCGGCGCAAATTCTCGAGGCTGCAACTCTGCTCGATCAGGCCGAGCGGACACGAGTCCAGATGGGTCTGTTGAGCTTGAAATATCCCGGCATGAACATGGACGATGCTTACGCCATTCAAGCAGCGTGGATGGCGAAGAAAAATGCGGCGGGACGCACGGTCAAGGGCTGGAAAATCGGCCTCACATCGAAGGCCATGCAATCGGCGCTCAATATCGATATTCCTGATTCCGGCGTGTTGCTTGATGACATGTTCTTCGACGACGGGGCAATCATTCCAGCGAACCGGTTCATCCAGCCGCGCATTGAAGCCGAGATTGCGTTCATCATGAAGGCAAGGCTGGCCGGTCCCAATGTCACTGCCGCCGACGTCCTGGCGGCGGCCGATTACGTCGCGCCTTCGCTTGAAATCCTTGACACCCGCATCCTGCGCATTGATCCCGCGACCAAAAAGCCCCGTGTCATTTTCGATACGATTTCCGACAACGCCGCCAATGCCGGGATTGTTCTGGGATCGCAACGTCACAGGCCGGATGCTTTTGATCTGCGTTGGGTTGGCGCCATTGTCAGCCGCAATGGCGAGGTCGAGGAGACCGGGCTGGGTGCGGGCGTGCTTAACGATCCGGCGCTCGGAATTGCCTGGTTGGCCAATCGCCTGGCGCAATACGGCCAGTCAATTTCGGCGGGGGATGTGGTGCTGTCGGGTTCGTTCATCCGCCCGGTTGAGGCGGTGCCCGGTTCGCTGATCCATGCGGATTTCGGCCCGTTCGGAAACGTGTCTTGCCGGTTTACGTGACGATCAGTCTGCTCTCCAGCGGTGCACCCCCTTCTGTCCTGCCGGACATCTTCCCCCAAGGGGGAAGATCACAAGCTTCACCGCCCTGCGCTTTCTCCAACGTTGCAAGTGCGGCTAATCTTCCCCCTTGGGGGAAGATGTCCGGCAGGACAGAAGGGGGTGCAGCGCTGGAGCGCAGAGCGGGCGGAATTATTGCGCGCCCTTGGCTCTGTCGGGATGCGCCCCGGCGAAGGCTTCCAAACGATCCAGATTCTCACACGCCGCAAGGATGCGCTGAAAGCCTGAGATGTCCACCTGCCAGCGCCGGGCGTTGTAGACCTGCGGCGCCAGACAAATGTCGACAAGCGTCGGCGTGTCTCCAAAACAGAGTGGACCCGGCGTGGATTGCAGCATGGCTTCGACTGCTGCGAGACCCTCACCGATGAACTTGTTCATCCAGGCCGAGCGCATGTCATCGCTCTTGCCCGAAATCTCCATCACATGATTGATGACGCCGAGATTGCAGATTGGGTGAATGTCCATCGCGATGGCATAGGCAATCGCCCTTGCTCTGGCGCGGTCAGCGGGATTTGCGGGAAGCAGCGAAAGACCCGGGCGCGTCTCGATGAGATATTCGATCATCGCCAGCGACTGCGTCAACAAATGCCCGTCGATCTCCAGTGCCGGAACCAGGCCTTGCGGATTGCGGGCCAGATGCGCACCGGCCTTGTGGTCGCGTTTCAGAAGATCAACTGGAACGGTTTGATATTCAATGCCAGCCAGATTGAGCGCGATGCGCACCCGATAGCTCGCGGACGAGCGCCAGTAATCGTAGAGCACAACTTCGCTCATGGCTGACGCGCCCTTTCAAGGATTTCCCTGAGCAACGAATAGTCGCCGATGGCGTTGGCCATGATCAGCACCAGGCGTGCGTTGAGCTTGGCGCTCTCAGCCTCGCTCAGGCCTTGGTGCGCCCCGATCAGCAATTCGTAAAAGTCATCGCCGTGCTTGCCGAGCCTGTCTGCGCCGAGATCAGCCATGCCGTCCTCCCGTCCTCTTTGCGAGCGCCCTGGCGAGCGCGGCATTGATGTCGTCTTGCGTAAATTGCTTCCATGCCGCCGCAACGTGCTGGTCCGGCCGGATGAGATAGGTCCAGCCAGCGCCATATCGCGCCGCCGCCAGCCCGCTCGCGTCATTGATCTTGGCGCTGCCATCCAGCGAAATGTTGAGGGAAGCGATATCATCCGGCGCCGTGCCCGGTGCATCGCCGATGCTGAGCAGAATGAACCTGCCGCCAAGCTGATCAAGAAGGAACCCCGGTTGCCCATTGACCATGAGCGGCGCATCCGGACATGGAGAACCGGCGGCAAGCGGTGCGCCTTCGGCGTGCGTCTGCAACGAAAGACCATCGAGTGAGCACGGCTGCGACAGCCGTCCGGAATTGATCAGCCGCCGCGCAAACGGCATGTCCTTGGCGAGCGCCAGAACCTCTGCCCTAAACAATTGTTCGGCGGGCGAGGAAGCCGACATGAAATTTGTCGTCCGTGATGAATTGCGGATGTTCTCATCCGCCCCTCGAATGCGCTCCTCGTCATAGCTTTCAAGCAGCGCCGCCGGAGCCTCGCCGTTCACCACCGCGGCCAGCTTCCAGCCAAGATTATCCGCATCCTGAATGCCGCCATTGCCGCCGCGCGCGCCGAAGGGCGAGACGACATGGGCGCTGTCACCGGCGAAGATGATGCGCTCATGCACGAAACGTTCGAGGCGGCGGCACTGGAACGTATAAACCGACACCCAGTCGAGTTCGAAATCCGAATGCCCGACGGCCTTCTCAATGCGGGGAATCACTCGTTCCGGGCGCTTCTCCAATTCCGGGTCGGCGCCGGGGCCAAGCTGCAAATCGATGCGGTAGATATTGTCCGGCTGCTTGTGCAGAAGCGCCGACTGGCCCGGATGAAACGTTGGTTCAAACCAGAACCAGCGCTCGGAAGGCTGCTCGATTTTCATTTCGACATCGGCAATCAGAAAACGCTCTTCAAAAAACCGGCCCTGAAAATCAAGACCCATCATGGCACGGACGGGCGAACGCGCACCGTCGCAGGCGACCGCATAGCGTGCGTTCAAAGTGTAGACGCCGTCGGGGGTCTCGACGATGAGCGTTGCGCAATCCGCATTCTGGCTGATGCCGGTCACCTTGTTCTTCCAGCGCAGCTCGATCAGCCCGGGAAAATCAAGGCAGCGCTCGACGAGATATTGCTCGACATAATATTGCTGAAGGTTGATGAAGGCCGGGTTCTTGTGGCCCGCTTCCGGCAGGAGATCGAACGACCACACTTGCCTGTCGCCATGAAACAGGCGGCCGACCTTCCAGGTCACGCCCTTTGCCACCATGCGCTCGCCAACGCCGAGTCGGTCGAAAATCTCCAGCGTGCGCTTTGCCCAGCAAATCGCGCGGCTGCCGACCGAAACAACATTATTGTCGTCAAGCACCACTGAGGCGACGCCGTGCAGCGCAAGGTCGATGGCGAGTGTCAGCCCGACCGGCCCGGCGCCGATAATGGCGACCGGCGCGTCGGACGGCCTGCCACCGTTCAGTTCAGGCGGGGTTTTGTAGGGAAAAGGGGCATATGAAAAGCGCGGCATCGTTCAAAGCCTCGCGCTGCGAAGACTGGCGACACATTCCGCACCTTCGGAGCTGCCCCTCATCCGCCCCTTCGGGGCACCTTCTCCCCGCAGGATGCGGGGAGAAGGAAACAGCGGCGCCTGCCATCCCTTCTCCCCGTTCTCACGGGGAGAAGGTGCCCGCAGGGCGGATGAGG
>JANNRN010000353.1:0-1975 GCA_031401375.1 Phyllobacteriaceae bacterium
CTCGATTTCGCGCGTTTTCGGCATCTTGAACGGCACCTGCAACTATATTCTGACGCGCATGGAGCATGAGGGCCTGTCTTTCGCCGACTGCCTGAAGGACGCCCAGCGCCTCGGCTACGCCGAAGCCGACCCGACTTTTGACATTGAAGGCAATGATACGGCGCACAAGTTGTCGATCCTGACATCCATCGCGTTTGGTACGGCCATTGCCGCGGACGAGGTTTATCTCGAGGGGATCAGCAATATTTCGCAAGCCGATATCCGCGCCGCGCATGACCTCGGCTACCGGATCAAGCTGCTCGGTGTGGCGCAGAAGACCGACAGCGGCATCGAGCAGCGCGTGCATCCGACCATGGTGCCGCTCTCCTCCGTCATTGCGCAGGTGCATGGCGTGACCAACGCGGTGGCGATTGAAACCGATATTCTTGGCGAACTCTTGATGTCGGGCCCAGGCGCCGGCGGCAATGCGACGGCTTCGGCGGTCGTCGGCGATCTGGCCGATATTGCCAAATCGCGTCCCGGCTTCCAGCATGGACCGGCCTTCGGACATCCGGCCAAGTCCTTGAAACCATACAAAAAAGCTGAAATGCGTTCGCACGCCGGCGGCTATTTCATCCGCCTGACCGTACATGACCGCACCGGCGTCTTTGCCGGCATCGCCGGCCGAATGGCGGAAAACGACATTTCACTCGAATCCATCGTCCAGCGCCCAGCCGAGCCCGGCGCGGCCGAGCCGGGGGCCAAGACAGTCATCCTTATCACGCATGAGACGACCGAGGCCGCGGTGCGGAGGGCGCTGGACGGGATTGCCAAGGATGAGCTGCTGGTGGAGCGGGCGCAGATGATCCGGATTGAGCGGGCGGGGTGAGGGATTGAAAAGTCCGCCCTATTGAATTACATTGTCATTCACAAGATTAGGAGAATGACGTGGGCGCGAATGCGATTGTTCAGGCGAGAGTGAACCAGCTGATCAAAGACGAGGCGTCGGTCGTATTGGCGGCCATGGGCCTGACGATTTCGGACGCGATGCGGATGATGCTGACGCGCGTTGCCAAGGAGCAGGCTCTGCCGTTTGATCCCTTGGTTCCAAATGCCACGACTATCGCAGCCATGAAAGAAGCACGCGCGGGCAAGACAAAAGCCTTCGACAGCGTCGAGGCGCTGATGGCTGACCTCAATGCGGACGATTGAACGGACCGATTACGCGCGCCGCCGGCGTGGTAGTACGGGACTCCCCCTCTCCCCTTGGGGAGAGGGCAGGGTGAGGGGGCAGCGCTGGCGATTTGCCAATTTCGCATCGCGGCCCGCCGCTCCTCGCTCCGCGCCGGCAGGCGTGGACTTGTCCTGTTCAAGCTCGCCCGGCATTTCAGATATTTCTGCACCGCTGCCCCCTCACCCTTCCCTCTCCCCGAGGGGAGAGGGGGGAGCCAAGGCGCCTGCGCGCCGCGTTTGAACGAAATTCTATGCCCCACCGCCGCACCTTCCTCGACATCACCGCCTCCGCCACCGGCCAGCGCTGGGTTGAGCGGCTCGATCCGCGTCAGGCGAACGTCACGCTGGCGATTGCCCAGCACCACGGCATTTCCGACATCATTGCGCGGATATTGGCTGGGCGCGGCGTCGGGATTGACGAGGCGCCGGCGTTTCTTAATCCGACGATCAAGAGCCTGATGCCCGATCCGCGCACGCTGACCGATATGGACCGCGCCGCCGTGCGCCTCACGGAGGCAATAGTTCGCCGGGAAAACGTCGCGATTTTCGGCGATTATGACGTCGACGGCGCTTCCTCCTCAGCGCTCCTCGGCCGCTTTCTCGAACATTTCGACGTGCCCTTCGAAATCTACATTCCCGACCGGATTTTCGAAGGCTACGGCCCCAATCCCGCCGCCATGGAGCAACTTGCATCCCGCGCCAAACTGATCGTCACCGTGGACTGCGGCACCAACAGCGCGGCCTCAATCGCGGCGGGCAGGGC
>JANNRN010000354.1:0-12734 GCA_031401375.1 Phyllobacteriaceae bacterium
ATGCCGACGCCGCGCCGATACTGGTCTGAAAAAAGCTCAAGCAGCCGGCCTGTTCCGGTTCCAAGATCAAGCATGGCTTGAAAAGGCGTCTTGCCCACCAATTTCCGCAATTGCGCTTCTACTGCCGCATCCGGCACATGCATTGACCGGATTTCGCCCCAGGATTTCGCATTCACCTTGAAATACTCGACCGCGCGGTTCTGCCTTGCCGCCTTTACATCCGCCAGACGCTCAAGGTCGCGCGATGTGGTCGCGTCATTTGAACTCACGCGGGCAGCGAGCGCCTCACCCAGAGCGCCAGCCAGCGAACCGTCCGAAAGGCGGAAATACGCCCACGAACCTTCCTGGTAACGCTCGATCAGTCCCGCTTCATGCAGCAGTTTCAAATGCCGCGAGACCCGTGGCTGCGATTGTCCCAAAATCGCGGTCAGGTCGGAAACGGTCAAGTCTCCGCGCCTCAGCAGGGCAAGGATGCGCAAACGGCTGGATTCTGCCGCCGCTTTCAAAGTATCTACCAGTTCATTCAAACCGAGTTGTCGCGCGTCAGTCACAGCTTCGTCTCACACATATATAGATATGTTTATATTGATGGCGACTGGAGTGCAAGCAAAACTTCGCAGGCGGGACAGAAAATGGCGCTTTTCACCAAGAGACAGCGGGAAATCGCAAAGGCGCTGACCCTGTTGGTTCCAGGCGCGCCTTTCAGTGATGCCGAGCCCATCCGGGAGCTGGCCGCCAAACGCAAATACAAACGCTTGCCAGCCTCGACATCGGTCTGGCTCGCAATTGTCACCCATATTCGCCACGCTCACACGGACTATGATCAATTGCTGGACGAGGGCTACGAGCAGGACGCCGCCCGGCATTTCGTCTTGGAGCCCATCAATGCCAAGCTGACTGATTGGCGATCATCCCGCTTTCTCAATCCGGACGAGGACGAGGAAATGGAACCCCGGAAATTGGCAATGACGGATGAATTGGACTAAAATGGAAGGGATTGCCCAGCCATATCCTTCAAAACGGCATTGTCCAGCAACTGCTCTGCCAGCAGCTTCTTTAGCCCCGCATTCGCTCCGCCGGACAATCGGTTCGCTGGATCGATTGTTTTTGCGGCAACCGCTTCCAAAGCCTTCAGCCGGCGCGCATCGCAAACGCCCATCCCACCATGCTTGGCACTCGCCATTGGGCTTGAACCAATGGCGCCTGCAACGGCTCAATGCTTGTAAAAGCTCGGCAGAGAGGTCCCGTGCTTGCAGCAAACATAAGCGGGATTCATGCCGCTTCATGCCTCCGCAGGATCGAAACAACCTGCTCGTCAGGAACCGTGAACGCTTCATTCGTCCGTCTCCTTTTCAACGGACGCTACCAAAAAGTGGAGGAAGTTTAGCGGCTCAGGTCAGGACAGCAGTTTCAATATCGCGATTTCGCCGTTGAGTAGACGGTGTTTAGCAGTTCAAGCACCAATCGGCTCGCGCCCGCATCTGAAACATGATTGCTGTCCCTGTACAATAACTCTCCTTTGGAAACCGATGGGCATTTGTTTGTTTCCTGGTCGCATAATGCTTTCCCAGGAAACACGTGAATAACATCCCCATACGCGGCGCCTACAAGTAATTTGTCGGACTTTTCGGTTCGTTTTTCAAAATCAGTCCACCGGATAAATATATCTTTCTCGCCAACAAATGGAAATAATCCCCTTAACACGCCGGCCTGAAACAACTTCTTCGGTAAATTATTGGCAAGTTCCGGCACCGGATGAACGATGATTACTTTTGCTCCCAGCCGGGTCCATCGCTCTGTCGTACGGGTGATTGCCGCCGCAACTTCCGTGTCGCTGGCAAGATTTACGCCATCCGAAGTAAAAACGTGGCTGTTGCCCGGTTCCCGGAAGTGTGAAACCGGGTTAACGGGGCGCCCTTGACCAAGATAAAGCGGATACCTGCCGCTCATCACGACATACACCATTTTTCTCCCGATCACGCCCTCACGAATCTCGACATCGATCAGATCAAGAATATAGGAGACGGTATCCGCGCCGAAGCGCTTCAAGACCTTGCCGTCCGTCAGATAAAACAGGCCTTCAAGCGGAAGCGTACCGGATGCCAAAACACTGACAAAGCTGAAGTTTCTTTTCGATGCTTCATGCTGAAACGCACCGATGAGAGCACCTGCATGGCTGTCACCGACGTTGATGATCTTGATGTCTCCATCAGGGCTGGTGAAAATCCGGCTCTTGGGACTGGCCAGATTATCGTAAGCGGCAAGCGCATCTTTACGCCAGAGATTTCCCGACGTTTGTGACACTAAAAAAACAAATATCGTGATTGGCAATATCAGCGCCACGCAATAAGCCAGTGCAAATCTTAGATTTTCTTTTTTTCGCAGCGGTGTCTCGATGAACACGAACACGATCACCGCAATCGCAAATACTGCCACGTTGGCGCCGATCTTTGCTCCCAGCCTATCGAAAACCTCGAGATTTCTTAACAAGGCAAAGACTGGAAAGTGGAAAATGTAGAGCGTGTAGGACATCCTTCCGATAGCGACCAAACTGCTATTCTTCAAAATCATGGAAATCAGAACGCTGCTTTGCGCGTGGACCAGCAGCAGCATTGTGCTCACAACCGGGACAATTGACAGAAAAGAGGGGTGCGCCGTTGCATCGTCAAACAGAAAAAACGATAAGATCAATGCCATAAAGGCCCCGATCGCCAAGATGGCCGGGATTGCAGACTTTCTCCCGTAGTGTTCTGGCCAGGCAAGGAGCGCAACAATGCTGCCGCCAAGCAGCTCCCAAGCCCGGCTTGGCAGAAGATAAAAACTTTGTACCGGATATTTTTGCGTCATTACCACAGCGACGCAAAACGACATGACTGCTGTGACCAAGATGAGTGCGAGAAATCGCTTCTCGGTTTGCCGTTTGACGAAAACGATGAATGTGAACGGGAAGAGTATGTAGAATTGCTCTTCGATCGCAAGAGACCAAGTGTGAAGGAGCGGTTGCAGCAGGCTTGGCTGTGCGGTGTAACTATCCATGCTTGAAAACAGAAAATTCGAGTAGAATAGCAGAGACGACATCACGCTCCGCGCGTAATCGGTAGTTTCATTTGGGAGTAGAATGAACCATGAAAATATTGATGTAAAAAATATTGCGGTCAGGATGGTCGGAATCAGCCTCAAGCAGCGCCGGATGTAGAAATTTGAGTAACTGAATTCGTTGTTTCGATTCTCCTTGACGATGAGAGATGTAATGAGAAAACCGGATATGACAAAAAAGATGTCGACGCCGATGTAGCCCCCAGCGAACATTGCTTTGCCATCGGCTTTGAGAAAACCGGAATGAAACAAGATAACAGCGATGACTGCTATCGCCCGCAAACCATCGATCTCAGGACGATATTTCAGCGTCATTCCCACCTCTGCCAAATCAGGCGTTGCGTCCGAAATACTGCCGGAGAAAATTCTGACTGGTTGACGGCATCGAGGGTGCAGCGCTTGCCCGGACCGGCAAACTGGACGGACTTCAAAGCGCCTTTTCCAGAAGCGGAATTGCGCGTGACACGTAATATTCCGAACCGAATTTGCTTAGATGGTTCACGTCGGCATACATTCCGACATGATCAAGATAGAATGGGCAGGCGCCAAGCTTGCAGCCAAGGTCCAGCAAGTCGACATAGTTTAACCGGGCTTGCGCGGTAGCCGCCTTGGCCAGGCTGTTGGCCTCGATATCGCGGGGCGCGATAGAGAAATTCTCACACGAGCTAAGCAGGATATTGGCCGGGCGGTTGCATGGTCGGTGCAATCCCGGAGAAGGCGTCGGGCCAATCACAAATACCGATTCCTTTGTTGCTCCGAAGAGCTCCGAAAGCTCTTTGGCGGTGATGCTGGGATAGCCCACCCAATACGCTGAAAAGATCACCAGTTTGAAGTCACCTGATACGGAATTCCGCATTTCCTTCTTCGCCGCCAGGCATGCCGGGTCAAGGACACCGTCCCGGATCAAAATCCGGTCCGCAAATGGCAGGCACCTGCCGGAAAAAATGGAAAGGAACTCGAAATCGCCAGCCAATGGAGACTTGGAAAAGCCATACGCAAAGTGGCGCGAATGGGAGTCGCCAATCAACAATATCCGCCCCTTTTTGCCGGTTCCAAAGGTGCAAACCGGCATGTTGAGACTGGCCTTGTCGCCTTCGGTTCCGCACGGCAGATGGCCGTAGAAACTGTTCTTGTAGTCGCTTGAGATGCGACTCGGCATGCCCTGGGCCTGATTGACGAATATGCCCGCGCCAATACCCGAAAGCACCAGTGCCATGCAGGCTGCGACCCGCGTCGCAGTCGCGTAAAACCTGGGTTTACCGGTAATTCGAAACGGCCGCTCAACCAGATAGTGCAGTAGAATTCCAAGGACAAAGGTTGCAATGAACAATTTTGCCTGGTCGCCAAGTTCCAAAGGCCGGTAAATGACGTACTTCGTGAAGGTGATGAGCGGCCAGTGCACAAGATAAAGCGAATACGACCACAGGCCGATCAGCACCATCGGCCGCCAGCTAAGAATGCGCGCAACCCAGGAGCCGGGGGTGGCGATGATGAGCGCTGTCCCGATAACCGGCATGAGTATCCATGTGCCCGGAAAAGGCGTGTCCGCGCCTTTCAGAAATACAGCGGCGCCGATCAGTGAAACTGCCGCAATTGCCACGGCATTCCTCATCAATGATGGCCTCAACCATTGAGGCAAGGCCAATGTGCGGAACGGGCCGGTTTGCAGGAGCCCGCCAAGGGCCATCTCGAATGCCCGCAATGGTGAGAGGTAGAATGAAGCGGTCGCGTCACGCCGCATCCAGACTTGCTCAGCGGCAAGACTCGACACGATTGTCAGCACGACAAGCGCGACAACCGCCTTGCGGCCACCGATCCGGTTAGCCACAAACAAGAGGGTCGGCCAGACGAGGTAGAACTGCCATTCGACCGATAAGGACCAGGTATGAAGCAGCGGCACAGACAGCGCGGCGTCGTCAAAATAGCTGAGCGTTTGCCAGAAATAGATGTTCGACGTGGCAAGCAAGGCGTGCGGGACGGTTCCGGCCAATTGTTTATAGGCCGCACTATCGAAAAGCAGGTAACCCGCAACAAGAGTCGCCATAACGGTCGCGGCCAGAGCCGGCATCAGCCTGGCAAACCGCCGCACATAGAAGTCGGAGAAAGAGAAGCGGTCGCCAAGCGCCATGCCGGTGATCAAGAAACCGCTGATCACGTAGAAGACATCCACGCCAACAAGTCCGCCGCCAACTCCTTCAAATCCCAAATGATAAAATAGAACGGCCAATACAGCGACGGCCCTAAGACCATCAATATCAGCGCGATACGACTGGCTATTGTTCATGCGCGGCATTGTTAGCCAATAGAATCTGCCGTTACAATATGGGTGATGACCCTGCTTCGGCCTACAACGGGCAGCGCTCGGCAAAGTCAGTGAGTATTCCCCTTGAACAACCACCGCCTGAAGGCGGTGGCTTCCTTAGATGGCTGAAAGCCGGGTGAAATCGGCCCAAGGCCGATAGGCGCTATGCGACATTGAAGTTGTCGTCCGGTCTCTCCGGATTCTTGTTCTCTATAGAGGGCCTCCACACCTCATCGGTCACGATGCCGCTGGAGGCGACCCGATAGCCCCTTCCCCCTTGGCCGCGTTAGCGTTTGCGCATAACGGCGTTTTCGCTCAGCAGTTTGTGCAAACTCTTGACTTTCAGATATTGCACCGCCCGCGACACCGATAGATGCGTGGGTGCGGCGGTCGGCATCTGCACATGGTCCCGGTTGACCGAGCCTGCATAGATCCTCATCTCGGGTGCCCGCGATACTCCCCGCAAAAGCTCCCGCACCCGCTCGCCAACATCGCCCGACAAAACCGGATATCGATACTTCGTCACCCAAACCAAGTGGAGCGTACAGTCCCATAATGTGTGGCCGCCTGCCTTGTAGTCCTTGATACCCGCAGGATAGTATCCCATTCGCCTAAGGGCGAGGGGTTCACGGATCCCCAAGGGCGGACTCTAAACCCGCGCATCAGGAACAGGACCAGAGCGAGAATGCCCGAAAATAGTGACGTGAATTTGGTACTGCTAACGGTTCGCGACTTTCTGCGCTATGCCATCAGCCGCTTCAATCAAGCCAATCTGGTTTATGGCCACGGCACAGACAATGCTTTTGACGAAGCCGCTTTTCTGGTGCTGGAAGGACTGCATTTGCCGATCGGCAATCTCGAACCCTTTTTGGATGCGCGCTTGATTGACGCGGAGAGACAGCGCCTTTCCGGTCTGATCGAATCCAGGGTGGCGACGCGCAAGCCCCTGCCCTATCTCTTGAACAAGGCCTATATCCAGGGCGTGCCTTTCTATGTGGATGAGCGGGTCATTGTCCCGCGCTCCTACATTGGCGAGATCATGGTGGGAGATCTTTTGACCGGACAGGCGCAATCGCTTGTTCCCGATCCGGACGAAGTCGATTCAGTGCTGGACCTGTGCACCGGATCAGGTTGCCTTGCCATTCTTGCGGCACGGATTTTTGCCAACGCATCGGTCACCGCCACTGATCTTTCAGCCGATGCGCTTGACGTGGCGAAGATCAACGTCAACCGCCACGGCCTCGCCGCGCAGATCGAGTTGCTTGCCGGCGACCTTTTTGCGCCGCTGCAGGGCCGCCGCTTTGACCTCATCATCGCCAATCCGCCCTATGTGGCCGAGGCCGAAGTTGATGCATTTGACGCCGAGTACCGCACCGAGCCGCGCATGGCCCATGTTTCAGGCGCCGACGGGTTCGAACTTGTCCGCCGCATCCTCATTGAAGCGCCGGATTACCTTTCGGACGACGGGCTCCTGATTTGCGAAATCGGCACCGGGGGAGAACAGCTCGAAGCCGAATTCCCGCATCTGCCCTTTCTTTGGCTCGACACGGAACTCAGCGAAGGCGAAGTCTTCGCCCTTGCCAGAGCGGATTTCAGCGAGGGTTTTGACCTCGGACCGCACGCGGTCACCCATTAGTTTACCAGGCGCAAAGCTTCACATTCATTTCCGGATTGTTCCAGCACGCCGGATCATCCGACTGGCGCACGAACATGCCGGAAATCGGAATGCCGCGATTGCCAAAATTGATATAGCCATAGGCAAAGCCGGGCCGGTCAACGACCAAGCTGTAGGTTGGCGTGGCGCGGCCTTTGATTTCGAAGCTCCCCGCCTTGTCCGTTGCCTTGAACTTGCAGGCAAAATAGGCGTCATCGGTGGTGAAACAGCGGGCGGATTTGGCGAGGGCAGTACTCGAAACGAGTGCGGCGGCAAACGCGAATGTGGCGAAAACGGCAAGGCTTCGGTTCATGTCTGTCTCCATGTCAATGTGACCGGGGACAAAGATGGCGCGAAACGCGCTGCCTGTCGCGGCCAAAAGACCCTGCTCAACGATAAATTTCGCTGCGATGGCCTATGGAAATGACGAGGATCACCAGCCGCTCGTCAATAATTTTTGCGACGATCCGCAAATCACCAACACGATACCGCCACAACCCGGCCAGGTTTCCTGCCAAGGCCGCGCCCAAAAGCCTTGGATCATTTGCGGTAAGCAGCCGCTCGTCGATAAACCGGCGAATGCGATCCCTATTGGTTTTCGAAAGGCTCTCGAGACTCTTCACGGCGCGCTTGTCGAACTCGGCTTTCCACACCACTAAGCCGCGTCAGCTGACGTGTCGCTATCAAACAGTCGCGCCTTGACCTCCTCCCATGTCATGATTTCGCCCATGTCGCGCAGTCGTTCTTCGGCAAGGGCGATGTCTTCAAGCTCTTCAATATGCTCAAGAATGGCCTTTCGCGCATGAAAGCTCTTGCTGCGCCCGGTCCTCTTGGCCAGTGCATCAAGGCGTTCTTCAATTTCTTTAGGCAGGCGAAGTGCAAGCATGGAGAGGCTCCTCTGCTATACATGTATAGCAAATTTACTCCCTGTTCAACGCGCCTATTAGGCCATTGACCTTGCCCCCTGACCTTGCCCCAAACTTCTATCCAGTTTTGAGTTTGCTCTGGTGGTTGGTTATGCCCTTTTGGGCTGATGATGCAAAGGCCATGGGCGCGTGGCCGTTAAGTAGCGGCCACGCAGTTCATTCACCGCGTCAGCCGCTTATACGTCGGCCGCTTCGGGTTCACACTTTCCGGCCCGAGCCTTCTGATCTTGTCCTGCTCATATTCATCAAAGTTCCCCTCGAACCATTCGACATGGCTGTCCCCCTCAAAGGCGAGGATGTGCGTGGCCAGCCGGTCGAGAAACATGCGGTCATGCGAGATGATCACCGCGCAGCCGGCATAGTTCTCCAGCGCGTCTTCCAGCGCTGCCAGGGTTTCGGTGTCGAGATCATTGGTTGGCTCATCCAGCAACAGAACATTGCCGCCATTCTTCATCATCTTGGCCAAATGCACACGGTTGCGCTGGCCACCGGAGAGACTGCCGACCTTTTGCTGCTGGTCAGCGCCCTTGAAGTTGAAGGTCGAACAATAGGCGCGCGAGTTCACCTCGTATTTGCCGAGCTTGATAATGTCATTGCCGCCTGAAATCTCCTCCCAGACGTTCTTCGAGCCATCCAGATGATCGCGGCTCTGGTCGACATAGCCAAGATGCACCGTGTCGCCGAGACGGATCGTGCCTGAATCCGGCTTCTCCTGGCCGGTGATCATGCGAAACAACGTGGTCTTGCCTGCGCCGTTTGGCCCGATGACGCCGACAATGCCGCCGGGTGGCAGTTTGAAGGTGAGATCGTCGATCAGCACGCGCTCGCCATAAGCCTTGGTCAGACCCTCAGCCTCGATCACCACCTGCCCCAGCCGCTCGCCCGCCGGAATGATGATCTGCGCTTCGCCGGGGCGGCGGTCGTTGGCTGATCGCACAAGTTCGTCATAGGCCTTGATACGCGCCTTGGATTTGGCCTGCCTGGCCTTTGGTGAAGCGGCCATCCACTCGCGTTCACGCTCCAGCGCCTTGAGACGGCTTTCTTCTTCACGCCCTTCCTGGCGCATGCGTTTGGCCTTGGCTTCCAGATAGGCGGTGTAATTGCCCTCATAGGGAATGCCGCGGCCACGGTCGAGTTCCAGAATCCAGCCGGTGACATTGTCGAGGAAATAGCGGTCATGCGTGACGATCAGCACAGAACCCGTATATTGGCGCAGATGTTTTTCAAGCCAGGCAACGCTCTCGGCATCAATGTGATTGGTGGGTTCATCCAGCAGCAACAGGTCCGGCTTGGCAAGCAGCAGCTTGCATAGCGCAATCCGCCGCTTCTCGCCGCCCGACAGTGTGGACACTTGCGAATCCGGCGGCGGACAGCCGAGCGCATTCATCGCCATCTCGACCTGACTATCGAGATCCCACAGGTTCTCCGCGTCAATGACATCCTGCAGCTTGGACGCCTTCTCGGCGTTCTCGTCGTTATAGTCCATCATCAGTTCATTGTACTGATCAAGGATCGCCTTCTTGGAAGCAACCCCTTCCATGACGTTTTCGAGCGCCGTCTTGGTGGGATCGAGCTGCGGCTCTTGCGGCAGGAAACCGCAGGTCGCCCCTTCCGCCAGCCAGGCCTCGCCGGTCCATTCCATGTCCAGCCCCGCCATGATGCGCAAAATGGTGGATTTGCCTGAGCCGTTCGGGCCGAGAATGCCGATCTTGGCATCCGGATAGAATGAAAGATGGATGTTCTCCAGAACCTTTTTGCCGTTATAGGCCTTGGTCAGACCGGACATGTGATAGATGAATTGGCGGGCCATGGCGCGCGTTTCTCCAAAACTTGGGGGAAAAGTTGGCGCGTATGTAGGCGAAAGAGCGTCTGGGGGCAATCGCGGAGATGCAGCTGCGCGCGCCGGTCTTCCCCCTTGCCGGGAAGGGTGACTTGCGTAGCGCCGACGCCCTGCAATGAGGGCCAAATCTGTGACGTCCGCCGGCGCAGTTGACGCCGCCGCTATCTTCCCCAACACTGCGGCTATGGCATTCTCATCGTCAACAACCCTCGCCGCTCCTACCGGCGCATCCCTGCGTCTCTATCACGAGCCTGCTTCAGCCAAACCGCGCGCCGTCGTCCAGATCAATCACGGTCTGGCCGAACACGCCGGCCGCTATGCCCGCTTTGCCAAGGCGCTCTCCGCCGCTGGGTATCACGTCTACGCACATGATCATCGCGGCCATGGCCACACCAGCTCACCCGGTGCACCGCTGGGCGCATTTGCGGACATCGAAGGCAGCGAACGCGTTCTGGACGATGTGCTCTGGGTCCGCCAGCATGCCATGTCGGCACATCCCGACCTGCCGCTGGTCATTTTCGGTCATTCCATGGGCGGCCTGATCGCCATGAATTCCGTATTGCGCGATCCGGAAGGGCTGGTCGGCGCAGCGATCTGGAATTGCAACTTTTCCGCCGGCGCTATGGGCCGGCTCGCGCAATTCATCCTTGCCGCCGAGCGCATGTTCCTCGGCTCCGACGTTCCTTCGCAAATCCTTCCAAAGCTCACCTTCGGCGACTGGGCAAAGAAGGAAACCGACGGGCGCACGGCGTTTGACTGGCTCTCCCGCGATCATGGCGAGGTCGACAAATACGTCGCCGACCCGCTGTGCGGCTGGAATGCGTCGGTCTCGATGTGGCAGGACATATTCCGCCTCGTATTTACCGGAGCGAGCGATGCATCTTACGCAAATGTGCCGCGCGCGCTGCCCTTCAACCTGCACGGCAGCGCGCATGACGCCTCTACGGATTTCGGCAAGGCCTTGTCAAAGCTCGCTGGCCGCATGCAGAAAATGGGATTTGCCAACGTCACTCTCATCATCCACCCCGACGACCGCCACGAGTGCCTGAATGATCTCAACCGCGACGCGGTGACGGGCGGGTTTATCACGTGGCTCAATCGAATCTGCGCCTGACGAGTTGCGGCTTTCGTGGGAGATGACTATGACGGGCGCAACTTGCGCTGATGGAGCAACCCATGTTCGCTGAATTGTTCACCGTCGAAAATCTCGTCACGTTTCTCATCCTGACCGCGCTGGAGACGGTGCTCGGTTTTGATAACCTTCTTTATATTTCCATCGAAGCCAAACGCGTTGGCGCCAAGAACGAGGCCCGGGTCCGGCGTATCGGCACTATGCTGGCGATCGGATTACGCATTCTCTTGCTGTTTGTGGTCCTCAAACTCATTGACCTGTTCCAGAGCCCCTTCCTCCAGATCGACATTCCCTATTTCAAGGGTGAGTTCTCGGGCCACGCGATGATCGTTCTCGCCGGCGGCGTGTTCCTCATCTATACGGCCATGAAGGAAATCTACCACCTGCTCTCGGTCGATGACCTCGGCCATGCCAATTCGGGCCGCGCCACGCGAACCGTGACCAGTGCGCTTGTCTGGATCCTCCTGATGAACATTGTGTTTTCCTTCGACACGGTGTTGTCGGCCGTCGCGATCACCAAGAATTTCGTCGTCATGACTGCTGCCATCGTGGTTTCCGGCGTGCTGATGGTGCTGATGGCTGATACGGTCGCCAATTTCCTCAAGCGCAACCGCATGTACGAGGTTCTCGGCCTGTTCGTGCTCTTGCTGGTCGGCTTCATGCTGATGTCCGAGGGTGGCCATATTGCGCATTTGAGCTTCTTTGGATACCCGATCGAGCCCATGGCCAAATCCACCTTCTATTTCGTGCTGGCCACGCTGATTCTGGTCGAAATCACCCAGAGCCGTTATCAGAAGAAAATCCTGATCGAGGAAGGGCGCGAGGGTGGGCATGTCTGAGCGTTCGGGCGGCCAGCTGATCGTTGACGCGCTCGAGGCCAATGGTTGTGAGCGCCTGTTCTGCGTGCCGGGGGAGAGCTATCTCGCCGTACTCGACGCCTTGGTGGACAGCCCTATCCAGACAATTGTCTGCCGCAATGAAGGCGGTGCCGCGATGATGGCGGACGCCCATGGCAAACTGTCGGGCCAGCCCGGCATCTGTTTTGTGACGCGCGGACCCGGCGCAGCCAACGCCGCTCACGGCATTCACATTGCGGCGCAGGATTCGACACCCATGATCCTTTTCATTGGTCAGATCGCACGCCGCATTCGTGAGCGCGAAGCGTTCCAGGAGGTGGATTACCGGCAGTTTTTTGGCGGAATGGCAAAGTGGGTCGCCGAGATTGACGATGCTGCCCGCATCCCGGAATTCGTGACCCGCGCTTATGCCGTCGCGACATCGGGAAGACCCGGTCCCGTCGTTCTGGCATTGCCCGAAGACATGCTGACCGATGTGGTATCGGCGCCGGAACCTCTAGCCCATGTGCCGGTCACAACCGCACCCGGCCTTGATCTTGTTGCAAAACTCGGTCGGCTGCTTGCTGACGCCAGCAATCCGATCGCAATCCTTGGCGGCTCGCGCTGGACAGAAAGGTCGGTGGCCATGTTCCAGGCCTTTGCCGAACGCTTCAGCTTGCCCGTCGCCTGTTCCTTCCGCCGTCAAATGCTGTTTGACCACTTGCATCCCTGCTATGCCGGCGATGTCGGCATCGGCATCAATCCAGCGCTCGGCCAGCGGATCAAGGATGCTGATCTGGTTCTGCTGATTGGCGGGCGGATGAGCGAAATGCCGTCCTCGGATTACACGCTTCTCAAAAGCCCCTACCCCGATCAGCAATTGGTCCACGTTCATCCGGATACATCGGAACTCGGCCGTGTCTATCGCCCGACACTGGCGATCAACGC